>CAZYGF010000147.1:0-2700 GCA_964647575.1 Microcaldota archaeon | reverse complement strand
GTCCGTATATTCCTGTTCCCCACCAGCGTGCCGTCCTTCAGCATGCGCTTGATGCAGCCTGTTATTTTCGTTGCATCCTTCCCCATCTCATCCGCAAGGCTCGCGCCAACGGCCGTGTTTGTCATCCCCCTGGCCGTCAGCCCGCCCCATCTCCCCGCAATCAGGGCCTTGTCGGCAACGGTGAAATGCACGTACCCGCGCTTCATCAGCCCTTCTGGCATGGGCAGGACTGGCTTGCCTGATGCTATCGGTCCGCTCTCTTTTTGCTCTGCCTGCCCGAGCCTGAGGGCCACGCTCATGCTCATCTATATTGAAAGAACCCTTTTTAATGCCGATTTTTATACCTTTTACAACAGAAATAGCCCCGTGTCACCCTTTCACGTTGCCGATGGGCACGAGCTTGACGACCTTCCTGGAAATCCCTGCGTTGTGCGCCGTCTCTATGACCTCGTCTATGTCCTTGTAGGCGCCCCCTGCCTCCTCGGCGAGGCCTGCGAACGACGTGGTCTTCACGTATATGCCTCGGTTCTCCATGTCCTTCTGGAGCTGCTCCCCGCGGTAGAGCTGCTTCGCCCTTGTCCTGCTCATTGTCCGCCCGGAGCCGTGCGCGGTCGTATACCACGTCTGCGCGCCGCTCTCCTCGCCCACCAGCAGGTACGATCCCGTTTCCATGCTGCCGCCTATGATAATCGGCTGGCCGTCCTCCCTGTACTTAGGCGTTACGTATTCAGAGCCCGGGCCGAACGCGGCCGTTGCGCCTTTCCGGTGCACGACCAGTTCCTTCATGCCGCCGTCCACCCTGTGCTTCTCCACGGACGCGCGGTTGTGCGCAACGTCGTATATCTGGTGCATGCCCAATTTCTCCGCATCCATTCCGAACACCTTGGAGAACGTTTCGCGGACCCGGTGCAGTATGGTCTGCCTGTTCGCGAACGACATGTTCATGGCGCACTTCATGCCTGAGAAGTAGTTCTGGCCCTCCGGCGAGTTGAACGGCGCGCTGGCAAGCTCCCGGTCGAGGATCTTTATCCTGTATTTCGTCTCCATGACGTCAAGGAACAGGTTGAGGTAGTCGGTCGCCACCTGGTGGCCGAAGCCGCGCGAGCCGCAGTGGAACATGACCACCATCTGGTCAGGGAATATGCCCCACTTCCTGGCGAGCGCCTTGTCAACGATGTTCTCCTCCTTCACGTGCTGTATCTCGAGGTAGTGGTTGCCGCTGCCCAGGGTGCCTATCTGGTCCTTGCCCCGCTCCACGGCCTTGTTGCTGACCGTGCGATTGTCAGCATCCTTCTCACGCCCGCCCAATTCGGTCGCCTTCAGGTCCTCGTCCCATCCGTAGCCGTTCTTCACGCACCACTCGGAGCCTTCCTCGACTACTTTCCTGAACGTGTTCGCGTCCAGGTGCACGAAGCCGCGGCTCCCTACGCCCGCGGGCACCGCCTTGAAGAGCGCGTCCACCAGCTGGTGCAGCTTCGGCTTCACGTCCTTATACGTGAGATTGGTGCGGATGAGCCGCATGCCGCAGTTGATGTCAAAGCCGATTCCGCCAGGGCTTATGACGCCGCCGTCGCTCCTGTCCATGGCTGCCACTCCGCCTATTGGAAAGCCATACCCGGATTTGCCTTTCCTTTAACTTCAATTAAAAGAAATGTGGCCGTCGGGCATGCAATAGGCGTACTTTACTATTCCAGGCAAAGTGGCGACGTTGGTTATCTGCTCGAAGACCTGCATGTCCATGCCGTCAAGCAGTTTCCTGCTCGCATAGATGCGTGCAGGCACACGCATGCCTGACTTGTAATTCATGCCGATTTCCCAGATGTAGTCGCTTATCTTCTTGAATTCTGGCCTTTTGATGTCTCCTCCATATCCCATAACAATCCTCCAAATTTGCCGATTTCATTAGTGTTAATTGAAAGCGTATAATAGCTTCTCCCATTCCCATTAAAGAACCTGTTTGAAATGCGAGATTTGATGCCGGACCTGATAAGCGCGGACTTAAATCCAAGGAGATTCTTCCTTACTATCGAATTAAATCTGACCTGCCCCCTCGTCCTGGAAATTCGGCCCTTCGTTTTAATGAATTTAATCAGCTCCTCCTTATTCTTCGGGATCGTCCACTCATAGCTCATATAAGAGCATAGCGCTTCTTCCAATCTTGCCTTCTTTTTAGGATGCAAAAATCCTATGTTTTTTGCAAACGCAGCAATGCTCTTTTTACTACATACGGCCAAAGACCATATCCGCTTGGTCCTTCTTTTCTTTAGAGTGGATTCAATTCCAAATTTTTTGAAAAGCGCCTCCTTGATTTGCAAAATACCTCGATGATTTATGGAGTCCAGGCCTATCTTCCTGTTTTTGGCCTTCATCACGTAAACCCAGCCGTCGCAATCAAAGTATGCCCTCAACCACCGTCTAAACAGTTCTTTATTCAACCGGGGCATGAACCACCGGTCAGAGTAGTACGTGTATCCTTCGGTTAGTGTTTTGTAAATTTCTTTATTTTGAATCTTGGCTCTTCCGTCGTTAGTAATTATTGGTTTTAGCCCAAAAAACCTATCAAATCTGGTTTGAAAATCTTTCAGCAGGACCGTGTTCGTATTTCTAAGGCCGATGTAATAATACTTGTGCTTTTGCGACGGAGGGTTCCTTAGCACATACCCATCTGCACAGAGATATGCGTGGATGGCAGCCAAATCC
>CAZYGF010000146.1:0-2714 GCA_964647575.1 Microcaldota archaeon | reverse complement strand
TTACGCTGCCGTCGTTCCTCCACTGGGTGCCCATGGTGGTGCGCGAGCCGAACCCCGAGGGCAAGGGCGAGGTCACCATGCTGGACCTGATGGTGAACGCCCTGCGCCAGAGGCCGGACAGGATAATAGTGGGAGAGATCAGGCGCCAGCGCGAGGCAGAGGTCATGTTCGAGGCCATGCACACCGGCCACAGCGTCTATGCCACGCTCCACGCGGACAACGCCGACCAGACTATATCGAGGCTCGTCAACCCGCCCATCAACGTCCCGCCCGCCATGCTCGATGCGCTGGCTGGCATGGTCGTCACGTTCAGGCACAGGCGCTTCAACATCCGCCGCGTCCTCGAGTTCGCTGAGATAACGGGACAGAATAAGGCCAACGTGCTCTACCGCTGGGACGTGAAGACCGACAAGGTCAGGAGCGTGGGCAACATGTCGCGGCTCGTGGACACACTGTCGCTCTACGCGGGCATGGAGGAGAAGGAGATAGACGAGGACCTGGAAGAGAAGGTCAACGTGCTCAACTGGCTCGTGAAGAACAACTATGACGACGTGGACCAGGTGGGCCAGATAGTGTCGCACTACTACGTGGAGCCGGAAGAGGTGCTCGACGCGGTCAGCAAGGGCAGGCAGTGGGACTTTAAAGCACAGGCGAAACTATGAATGGGGCAGATGCCTCATGAAGTTGTCAAGGTCGATGTTTCGACCTTGGGCATGTTCGTGTTCGTTGCGACGAACACGACATTGATGAAACTTCCCTATTGTTCGGCGCTCCGAACAATGGGGTGCAAAGTTCGTTGCGACGAACTTTACCATATCAGGAGTAAAACAGGAGGAAAGTTTCAATGGGCAAGGAGGAATTCGATGCGGCCGCCGAAGAGGTCAAGCAGCTTGAGAGGAAGCTGCTGCCATATGCCCCCTACAGCGGCGAGGTGAGCATCGCGCAGACGCTGGACCTCGAGCCGAAGGACTTCGTGGACCTCACCTACCAGGACATGCTCAACACCTACGAAAGGAGCGAGAAGATAAGGAGCACGGTCGGCATGGCCGTGTTCACCGCAGCTGCGGGCGCGCCCGCGAAGGCTGCGGAAGCCCCGCCCGCGCCAAAGCCCACGGCCGCAAGCGCAGAGATAGAGATTAGGCTCAAGGAGATGACTACGGAGACGCTGAAGAGGGCTGAGGAGGTGGGCAGGGAGCCCATCGCCCTGGAGAAGGAGGTGCAGCCCGCGCCTGCCGAAGCCCAGAAGCCCTACGAGATGGAAATCGAGTTCGAGCACAGGCCCGTCGAGGAGAAGCCCCCGGAGATAGAGCTCGAAAAGGAGGGGAAGGAAGCAGCAGAGCCCGGAAAGGAAGCCATCGCGCGCAGGCCTGAGGCGCTCGAGCCCGCGCTGGAGGTGCCTGCGGAGAAGAGGGTGGTGGTCGCGACCGTGCCGCCGGCGCTCCGCGAGAGTCCGGACGAGGCCGCCAGCAAGAGATACGAGCAGATGGAGGAGCAGGTAAGGGCGATGCTCGGCGGCGCGGCGGACGATGTCAGCATAAAGAAGAAGATGCTCGAGCTCACCAAGGAACTGTTCAAGGAGAAGAGCGTCAACAGGAGGGAGCAGATAAAGCTCCAGATAAGCGTCATGAAGAACATGCTCATGGGCGGCATGCCTGCCAGGAAGAAGAAGGCCGCGGGCGCCGAGGAGGAGACCCACGGCAGGCTGCTCGACACGATAATCAGCACCCAGCAGGCCGAGCTCTCCCAGACCAAGGACACCATAATAAACTCTTACCACAGGCAGATAGCATCCATAAGGAAGAAGTTCTACGACGACATAGCCAGCGTGGAGGAGCCGGCGAGGAGGAAGGAGATATTCGACTCCTTCGTGTTCTCGGTGACGTCGCTGGTGGAGCAGCTCCCGCAGCTGCTGAAGAAATACCAGGACTACACCGCGAAGAAGCACGCCGCGGAACTGGAGAAGGTCATCGGCTCGCTCGGCGACAAGGAGAAGGACACGGCCAAAAAGGCGCAGGAAAGGCTGGAATACGCAAGAAAGGGCTACGCTGCCGACTTCGCCCCGGTCAAGGGGATAATAGGCAGGGAGATAGAGAGCCTCATAGACTCGGCCGGCAGCGGCGTGTTCGAGAAAGCCGAGGGCGAGAAGGAGGGCAAGGAAGCCAAGATGATGGAGATGGTGGCCGAAATCAACGCCATGGACGAGGGCACCCTGCTCTCATACCTGCATTCCAAGGACACGGATTTCTACAGGAAATACGAAAGCAAGGCAGTCTCCAGGGCTGAGGCCATAGCCAGGGCGAAGGCGCTCCTGGCGAAGGAGAAGGGATTAAGTGACAGCATGACAAGGAAATACTTCAGCGAAACGGAGGGCTGAAATGACGACAATGCCGAAAACCGCCCCGGAACATCCTGAACTCGTGCAGGCCCAGAAGAAGAGGAGGCCGCTCAGCCAGGCCGCGGAGCTCCTGGCCCAGCGGATGCCGGACCTGAAACGGAAGCTCAGGATGGCTGACATGGACGACGACGTGGTCGCGTTCCTCGAGAAGACGCTCCGGGCGGCCATCCTGCTGTCGGCATGCCTCCTGGTGCTCACCTACCTCTTCATATACCAGTCAATCCTGGACAGCCTTGCGAAGAACATACTCACGGCCGTAGTCATTATTGTAGGGCCGCTGGTCCTAATCCCCCTCATCGCGTTCTCCTACCTCCTGCTA
>CAZYGF010000145.1:0-2771 GCA_964647575.1 Microcaldota archaeon | reverse complement strand
TGACGCGCAACCTGTGGAATGCCGAGGAGCTGACCAACTTCATTTTCTCGAAAAGGTACCAGCCGAAATACTACGAGATAGCGTTCGGCTTCATCAAAATGCTCGTCGAGAAGACGCAGGTGAGCGGCGACGAGACGGCGTCGTACGTCAAGGCGAACGGCATATCGAAGGCGACGTTCTACAACCGCGTGCTCCCGCGGCTGAAGCGCGTCGGCATGGTGAAGGTCGAGCGCGACACCATCGTATCCGTCGAGAGCAAGAGGAAGTTCAGGCCCATGCGCATCTCGCTGAGCAAGACGTTCGGCAACTACTTCATGAAGATAGGCGATTCCTGGCTTGCCATAGTGGACGACGCTAGGAGCAGGCAGGAGAAGAAGGACCAGATGAAGCTCTAGCGCCGCATCCTCTTAACCTGCTCATAAAGCTGGCGGCGGACCGCTGGATCAGGCACAAGCTCGCGGTACAACTCAAGCGCCTGGTCTTCAGAGCTCTCCTGCAGCTTCTGCGGCGTTTCGCAGCAGGGCGGCATGTTGCCCAGCAGCGGCTGGGGGTCTATGGCATCGGGCGTTTCGAGGAACTCGTTCAGTGCCAGTCTGGTGTCTGCGCTGATGCGCGGGTTCTTGAGCGCGTCCCTCATGGCGGCCATGGCCAATGCCACAGAACGGTTTTGGGGGTGGCCTGTGCCATCATAGTTGATGCGGGCTATCGCCATGAGCGCAGCAATCGCCTGGGCAGCAGGCTCGTCATCAAGGGTTCTGGCAAAATCAGCGAGATGGCCGATGACCACCGTGTCGTATTCGCCCGGCACCTGGGAGACTGTGCCGTTGTTCACCAGGGCCTTCACCAGTTGGCAGCGGTAGGCTGCCATGTTCGGGTTATCACGGACGTTTTCGAGCTCTTCCACGATGTTCTTCCGCCTCTCAAGGCGCTGGGCTATCTCCGGTGATGTGGCGGCGGAGCGGCTCATGCTGCCGGCGGGCTGCCGGGCAGAATACTGCTGGAGCTCCCGCTCGTGGGCGAGCCTGCGGCTTTCCAGATAGGGCACCGGCTTCTCTCCCTTGGGGCCGCACCCGGCGATAATGGCCAGGCCTGCGCCGAGAACAAGGAATGTGGCGAACGGCTTCATTGTCATCCGATGCAACGATCCGGGCTTCTGGATAAGAGTCACTTTCAAGTTTTCACCAGAAGAAAGGATGGGGGATTGTGTTTATATTCAGTGCCTTTCGCAGCATGGCGGCGCGCTTTCTGAGCCGGTTATCTCTCAGCCAGTATCCGCAGCGCAAGGGAGTCCACCCGCGTCTGCCCTGGTTCGCCCGCTGACACGCAGCACGGCGGCATTTCCGGCATCGCCAGGAGGGGCGGCGTATCCTTCTTCAGGGACCTGGCGATTCTCTCCCTGGTGCCCCAGCTCAGGGCCGGGTTCTCCCGGGCGCCCCTGAGGGCTCCGGTCGCCACCCGCCTGGACATTGACTGGTCCGGGCAGATGCTGCTTATCGCTATGAGCTGCTCCACAGCCTCAGTGGCAGGGATGCGGCCGAGGCCGCTGGCGCAGATGCCGAGGCATTTGATTACTGCGGTGTCGTATTCCCCGGCAACCTGGGAAACGGTCCCGTGCACGGTCAGTTCGCTGATCAGCTGGGCCTTGTAGTGGTCCAGCCCGGGAAATTCCCAGGCACGGCGGAGTTCATCCACGATGGATTTCCGCTGGAGGAGCCTGCCGTGTATCAGCTTCCGCTGCGCCACGATATCGCGGTCCTCACCCTGCTGTTGCTGGAGCACCATCCTTTGGTTGAACTGCGCGCGCCAGTCGCCGGGATTGCAGCCGGCGAGCACCATCAGGCTGCTGGCGAGCAGCACGAACTTCGCGAACGGCTTCGCTGCAGTCTTATGGGAAGGTCCAGGCTGGATGGCCAGAGATCTCATGATTCCACCATTGGAGACCATGGGGCATTGTGCTTATATTTAGTGCCTTTCGCAGCATAGCGGCGCGCTTTCTGAATTGCTCTTATTGGGATTTTTCAGGAATTCGGTTATGATGTCTCGCGTGAACTGGTCGAGGGAGGGGTTGTTGAGCGCATTTTCCAGCGCGGCAGCCGCGATGTTGGCGGACGCATAGGCTGATTCGCTCCTGCCGATGCTGTCGCTTGCAGCGCATTTGCGCAGGTGATAGACCGCAATCCGGGCCTCCTTGGGGCCGCCGTGCCTTGCTGAGCTGGCCATCACGCCAAGGACGACCATGTCCGCCTCGCCCGGCAGCTGCGCCACGGAACTGAACGCAAGCATGCCAATGAAGCTGGCACGGGCGCTGTCAGGCAGGCCAGGCGCAGAGAGCTGCTGTATTGCGCTGTGCCTTTCGGCCAGCTTCTGCCCGATCCGCATCCGGTCGAGATCATCGGTGTGGGACGTGCAGGAAATGAAGCCTGCCACAAGAAGTGCTGTGCCTGCGAACGCCCGGTACGCTGTTGCTGGCCTGGGCCGCGCAAGGCGCATCATTTTACTTCCTCTTTTTCTTCGGGACGCTCTTGGAGATGGACCTTGAGGGCGCGGCCCTCGATGCCGGCGCGCCGCCGGAAACCGCCCTGCTGACGGCCCGGGTCTTCCTGACGCTGCGGGAGTCCTCCACCAGCTTGACGCGCTCCTTCTCCTTCTCATCGATGGTGGCCTTTATCTTCTCGGTCCTCTCCCTGACCATGGCGCTCATGGAGCTGAAGTCGCTGGCCATCGACGGCTCGCTGCGGAGCTTCTTTATCATCTCCTGGCTGTCGTTGATG
>CAZYGF010000144.1:0-2784 GCA_964647575.1 Microcaldota archaeon | reverse complement strand
CGCTGGTCTACTGCGGCACCATAGGCATCATGCCATCCATGCTCGACGGCAGGCGCACGTCGGACAAGGCCATAGAGCCGGGCTACCTCGCTGTCATGGTCGGCGGCCGCATCGGCAAGGACGGCATCCACGGCGCGACCTTCTCGTCCATGCACATCGATTCATCAGTCCCGCAGAGCGTCGTCCAGATAGGCGACCCGATAACCCAAAAGAAGGTGCTCGACTTCACGCTCGAGGCGCGGGATGCGCGGCTGTACGAGGCGATTACGGACAACGGCGCAGGCGGCCTGTCGTCCAGCGTCGGCGAGCTCGCGCAGCTCAGCGGCGGCTGCGAGATATGGCTCGACAAGTGCCCGCTGAAATACCCCGGGCTGGACCCGTGGGAGATACTCCTTTCCGAGTCGCAGGAGCGCATGACGCTCGCAGTGAAGCCGGAGAACATGGAGAAGCTCACGCTGCTGGCCCAAGTGCACGACGTGGAGATCAGCGTGGTCGGCAAATTCACCAAGACGCGGCGTTTCCACGCGCTGTACAAGGACCAGACCGTTGCGTATCTCGACATGCACTTCCTGCACGACGGCGTGCCGCAGATGAGGCTCAAGGCGTCATGGAAGGCCCTGCTCCACCCGGAACCGGCAATACCGCCGTTCGAGCCCGGCGAGGTGCTCAAACGATTGCTCTCATCGCCTGACCTGACCAGCAAGGAAAGCGTCGTCCGCCGCTATGACCACGAGGTCAAGGGCATGAGCGTGATAAAGCCGTCAATGCCGGGCCCGTCTGACGGCGCGGTCCTGCGCCCGCTGTACAATTCCGACGAAGGGCTCGTCATCTCGCATGGCATCTGCCCGCGCTACGTGCAGGACGGCTATGCCATGGCATGCCTGGCGTTCGACGAGGCCGTGCGCAACGCGGTCGCGGTCGGCGCGAAGTTCGGCTACCTCGCGGCATTGGACAACTTCTGCTGGCCTGACCCGCTCAAGTCCGCGAGGACGCCGGACGGCGAGCAGAAGCTCGGCATGCTGGTGCGCGCCTGCCTGGGCCTCTACGACGCCGCGACGACCTACGGCATCCCGTTCATATCCGGCAAGGACAGCATGAAGAACGACTACTACGCCGGGGACAGGAAATACTCCATACTGCCGACGCTGCTCGTCACCATGGTCGGCAAGTCCGATTCCATACACAGGGCGCTCAGCTCGGAGTTCAAGAAGCCCGGCGACTTCATATACGTGCTCGGAACTACGCATGACGAGATGGGCGGCAGCGAGTTCTACAGGCTGTTCAACGGCATAGGCAACAAGCCGCCTGCCATCCGCCCAGAGGAGCACATACCGCTCTACAAGGCGCTGTCATCCGCAATCGAGGAGGGGCTGGCGGCGTCCGCGCACGACGTCTCCGACGGCGGGCTCGCCGCCTCGTTCGCGGAGTGCGCAATCGGCTTCGGCCTTGGCGCTGAGCTTGACCTGGACGTCGTCCCTGCAGGCACGGACAAGGCCGACGCACTGCTGTTCGCCGAAAGCCCGGGCCGTTTCGTCGTCAGCGTGGCGCCCGAGAACGCGGAGAAGTTCGAGCGCGTGATGAAAGGGGCCGCGTTCGCGAAGGCAGGCAGGGTGCGCGGGGACAAGCGCGTGATAATCAAGTTCCAGGGTCAGCCCCTCATAAACGAGGCCGTCGAGAGCCTCCGGGCAGCGTATGACAAAGGCACGGGCTGACTTTCTTATGATAGACGAAATAAAAGACGAAATCGCAGCGCTGCTTGCCGATGCGTCAGGCGCCGGCAGGGACGTGGCTTTCGCCAGCCTGGAGCCGGGCAAGGTAGGCGACCTATCCAGCAGGCTCGCGTTCATCCTGGCGATGTCACGATCCGCAGACCGCGAGCATGCCCGCCTTCGGATTGCCGAAGGCGACAAGGAGAAGAAGGAGAACCCTGCAAAGCTCGCAGCGCAGGTGGCAGCGGCGCTCGCCAAAAAGGCCGGCAAGGGCGGCCTGGTGGAGAAGGTGGAGGCGTCGGGCCCGTACATAAACTTCTACCTGAGCGGAAAAGCGTATTCACGGCTCCTCGCAGACGTGCTGGCGAAAAAGGAGAAATACGGCATGGGCAAGAAGAAAAATGGCAAGACGATAATAGAATTCCCGTCAGTGAACCCCAACAAGCCATGGCACATCGGCCACCTGCGCAATGCGGTGCTGGGGGAATCCGTGGCGCGCATCCTGGAATTCGAAGGCCATCCGGTGGAGCGCATGGATTATATCGACGACCTGGGGCTGCAGGTGGCGCAGAGCCTGTGGGGGTTCCTGAACTACGATTCGAATCCGCAGGGCAAGTTCGACTCCTGGCTCGGCCACCAGTACGTGGGCATAGCGAAAAAATTCGAGGAGGACAAATCCGTCGTCGAGGGCGTGCGCGGCGTTGTCAAGTCAATCGAGGAGGGCGGCAACGAAACCGCGAAAGCCGGCAGGGAACTCGCAGAGAAGTGCGTCCGCGCGCAGTACGAGACCGCGTCCGCGTTCGGCATCTGCCACGACGTCCTCGTGTTCGAGAGCGACATCATGCGCACCATATTCGCAGAGGGCATAGAGATAATCAAGGGCAACGACGCCGTCGAGCTCGAGAAGGAAGGCAAGAACGCGGGCTGCTGGGTGGTGAAGCTCGGCGACGAGTTCGAGAAGGAGTTCGGGAAGATGGAGAACCCGGACAAGGTGCTCGTGCGCAGCGACGGCACGGCGCTATACACCGGCAAGGACGTCATATTCCACCTGTGGAAGTTCGGGAAGCTGAAGAGC
>CAZYGF010000143.1:0-2787 GCA_964647575.1 Microcaldota archaeon | reverse complement strand
ACAAGCTGTCGTTCAAGGACGCGCTGGACCCGCGCAGCAGGAGCAGCCTTTACGAGACGGAGATGGTGTTCGAGCCGTATACGGCGGAGCAGCTGCAGAAGATACTCTCCCAGCGTGCCGAAGAGGGCTTTGAAAAAGGCGTGGTGGAATCGTCGGCCGTGAATCTCGCAGCCGCCATAACATCGCAGGAGAGCGGCGACGCGCGCTATGCGCTCAAACTGCTGGTCAAGGCCGGCGAGATGGCAGAACAGGCAGGCAGGGCGAAGATAACGGACGAGGACGTTGAGGCCGCAAGGAAGAAGGTGGAGCTCGACCTCACCATGGAGACGACCAACACGCTGCCGGAGATGCACCAGATAGTGCTCTACGCCATCGCGTCCATCTCCATGAGCGGAAGCAAGTATTCCCGGCTGGAAGGGCTTGAAAGCGGCTTCCTCTTCTCAGGCGAGGTCTACGAGGAATACGAAAGCACCTGCAAGAAGCTCAGGAAGCGCCCGAGGAGCACGCGCTGGTACAAGGAATACCTCAACGACCTGGAGACGCTCGGCCTGATAACGACCACGCCGAGCGGCAAGGGCATCCGCGGCCAGACCACGCTGATAAAGATGGGCCCGAGCCCGCAGGGCATAATGGGGATAGTCAGGAAGAACCTCTTTGGCGGCTAGAGCCCTCTCAATTCCTCGACAAGCCGCACGACGTTTATTTTCCCGTACTTCTCCACGTGGACGATGCCGCGCGTTTCGAGCTTCTTCACGATGCGGTGCGCCTTCAGCCGCGTCATGCCGGGCAGCTTGGCCATCTCGCTCTGGGTGGTCATCCCCTCCTTTCCTGCCATCAGCCGCACGACCTCGCGCTCATCCTGGCCCAGGAACTTCAGTATTATGTCCATGTTGGTCTGCACTATCTTTTTCTGCTTCTCAAGCGTGGCGTTGAGTATGCTATAGACCACCAGGCCGGAGCCGACGCCGAAAAATCCCATGACCACCATGAACTGTATGTGATAGACTATGAAGGGCTGGAGGATTTCCGGCACCTGCTGGCCCCCTGAGGCGAGCGCATAAACGAAAACCAGAACTGTAATAAGGAATATGAAAACAGACACCACAATGAGCCCTAGAACGATTTTCCTGCGTATATCCATGACGTGAGGAATGATTGTTTCATTATTTAATATATATTGTTTCAGCGCTATGAAACATTACAAACGGCCTCAGGGCCTGTGATGGTGATTGCTTGGAAGAGATGAAAATACAAAGGACGACCGCACTGCTGCTTGCCGGGCTTGCCCTGGCATTATTGTTCGGTGCGTACACGGTCTTCAGCACGGCTACCGCGCAGCCGGAGAAGCCCGGCGCTGCGCCAGCGCCAGTTCAGGCTGCCAGCGGCGGGTGCGGATGCGGCGGGTTTATAGATTTGGCAACTACCGGAAGCGCCCCTGCGGCAGGCAATGCCACGGCAACAGCAGGCAATGCGCAGGACATATACATCCGCGCCCTGGCCACAGGAGCCTATGACAAGCAGGAGATCACGGTCAAAAAGGGAATCCCCGTGAGACTCCACTTCACCGCAGACCCTAATGCCGGATGCGGCAGGCAGGTGGTCCTCTACGGCTTGGATGTCAGGGCCATATCCAAGAACGGCGAGGAAAACGTCGTTGAGTTCACTCCGCAGGAAGCAGGGACGTACGAGTACAACTGCGGCATGCGGATGTGGCGGCCGGGAAAGCTGATAGTGACTCCCTAAGGTGAGCTTATGGAAAAACTGATACGGGTGGAAGGAATGCACTGCAAATCATGCGAATTGCTGCTTGCAGACGTGCTGAGCGAAGTGGAGGGCGTCCAAAAGGCCGTAGCCGACGCCAAAAAAGGGACCGTCCGCGTGAGCTGCGTGGATGAGGCTGCCCTTGGGGCCGCCAGGGACGCCATAGAAAGGCAGGGCCACAGGGTGATTGGCTGATGGAAAACAACAACGTGCCTGCCCAGGCAGATCCCGAGCATCCAGAGGAGCCTCCGGTGAAGGAGTTCGAGCTCAGGCTGACTGGCATGACCTGCGGCTCCTGCGAGAAACTCATCGAAAGGATTGCTGCAGACGAGGGGGCTTCAATCACGCACATAAATGCAAAGGAAGGTATGGCAACCATTCTGTGCAGGGAAGACCGGCTGGATGCGTTGAAAAGCCGGCTGGCGCAGAAAGGCTTCCCGGAACGGGGGGCCGATGGCGCCAGAGGGAGCCCGGAAGGTGTAAAGCGGTACCTGCTGTCGCTCCTTGCAGGCGAGCCGCACGTGGAAGTCGAGTCAAACCTGCTGAAATACGCGGCCGGCAGCCTCGTGGTGCTGCTCGTGTTTGGCGCCTTTGGCTATGGCTACCTGCTCAAGGCCTTCGGCAGCCCGGTCGCTGCTGTTTCGCTCTTCCTGCTCGTCACTGGCGGCTCAGTGATGATCGTCTCCAGTTATTTCCACATGGGCTGCTACAGGAAGAACCTGAGCTGCAGCAACGGCATGATGGTGGGAATGACCACCGGCATGATAGCCGGCTACCTTATAGGAGCGGTCGTGGGTGCGACAAACGGCATGTTCGTCGGCTCCGTGGCAGGGCTGGCGTTCGGAGTCGGCATAGGCCTGGCGCTGGGCCGACACTGCGGCATAATGGGAGCCCTGGAAGGGATAATGGCAGGACTGATGTCCGGCATAATGGGTGCGATGACCTCAATAATGCTCATAAACGACAACCTACTGGCGATGCTTTATATTCTCGGAGGAATAAGCATAACTACGCTTGGAGGGCTCA
>CAZYGF010000142.1:0-2906 GCA_964647575.1 Microcaldota archaeon | reverse complement strand
TATCTTGTTCTCAGTGGGGCCCTTGACGGTGCAGGTGTTCAGGACGATGACGTCAGCACGGTCCGGGGCGTCCACCAGCGCGTATCTTTCCCTGAGCAGGGCGCAGAGTATGTCGGAATCGGCCTGGTTGAGCGTGCAGCCGTAGGTCTCCACGCAGACCTTCAGCATCCCTATTCACCCACGAGCTTGCCGAGCATGGGATACGTCTCGAAGGCGTTCATCTGCTCCAGCTGCTCGTACATCCTGTGCAGGATGCCGACCGTAAGTAGTATGCCTGTGCCGGTCCCCAGCGCGCCGGTCAGGTCAGCGGCCGCGGCCAGCAGGCCTACCGAGAACGAGCCCAGCACGGTGAGCGGGAATATGTGCTTGTTCAAAATCGTCTCCAGCATCCGCGGGTCGCGCCTGAAGCCGGGTATCTGCAGCCCCGAGGACGACAGCTGGCCTGCGACGCTCTTGGCGTCCATGTTGGCTATCTCAACCCAGAACATGCCGAACAGCACCGAAACGAGCGAGAGCATGAGCACGTAGCATATGGCATGGACCCACTCAGGGATGTGGAGCACGGGCGTGACCTGGCTGGAAAGGAGCGCCCATTGCTGCTCGCTCGACCTGCCCATGCCGTAGAGCGGCGTGAACAGGTAGAGCAGGCCGTCGTTAAGCTGCCCCTGCACGTCCACGTAGCCGATGAGGGGCAGGACGCCGTCCTTGCCGAAATCGTAGCCGTTTGTCAAGTCGAGCTTCCCTGCCTGGGTCGCCTTGTCCCAGTACTGGTCGACCAGGACAGAGCCTGCGAACAGCTGGAGGTTGATTATGAGCGCGCTGGCGAATATGACCGGGATGTTGGACACGTAGAAGAACTTGAGGGGCAGCTTCGGCACCATGCCGCGCACCCGCTCGAACGCTATGGGTATCTCCACCTTCACGGATTCGGCATAGGCGACGGCAAGGAACACGAGTATCGTGAAGCCGAAGGGGAGGACCGCCAGCACGGCGTTCTTTATGGCCTCGGCATCGCCGCCGGCCATTATGGAAACAACGCCGGTGGTGCCGAATATTATCTGGAACACACCGAGCGCGACCGCCAGGGATACGCCCGCGGCGATGAAGAGGCTGATGCCGCTGCCTATGCCGTATTTGGACACCAGGTCGTCCAGGAAGAGCACTATGACCGAGCCCAGGGCTATCTGGAACACCACGAGCGCCATGGTGAACGGCGCGTGGACTATCTGCCCGCCTGCGACCGTGATCATCCCTTCGCCGAAGCCAGGGAACAGCGGGTCGATGAGCGTCCTGCCGGTCATGACGAATATCAGGCCCTCGGCAACTGCCAGGACTATGGCCAGCACCTTCTGGGTCTCGAGGAACTTCTGCTTGTCGGCCTTCTCCTTGATGTTGAGCTTGATTATGCCTGCGCCCACGAAGAGCTGCAGGAATATGCTGGCGAGCACTATGGGGCCGATGCCTGCGGTGAGGAGGGTGCCTATCTTGCTCGCGGTTATCGTCTGCAGGAAGTCGACGCCTGCGGCCTTGGACTCCACGCCGATGCAGGTCGTCTCGTACATCATGAAGAAGAGCACGAGCGCCACGCCGGTCCACATGAGCCGCTCTTTCGTGCCGGGCGGCGATTCGGGCGGCTTTATGACGGGGAGGAATTTGGATAGCGAATGGATGAAATCGAGTATCATTGGGAGCCCGCACCTCTTTCCAAACTATCTTCATAGGTTTATAAATTATGCGCTCCGAAACGGCGTTGCTGCGGATTTACGCGGCCTTTTTCTCCCCGTGCAGCTTCGAGATTATCCCGCCGGCGGCCTTGAGCTTCTCCTCCACGTTCCTGCTCCAGGATGCCGCGCGTATGGCGAGGGGCATGGTCACAGTGCCGGTGGCGAGTATCTTGCCGTCGAAGTCGAATGCGTATTTCCCTTCCTTCTTCTCTAGCTGGTTGAGCATGGCCTTCTGGTTTATGTCGTAGAGGTGCGCCACCTTGGCGTCCTTGCCGACCGGCCTGGTGAAGCCGGTCTTGCCGAAGTAGGAGCCGCCCATGTTCTTGGTCGCCCAGCTCCACTTGTGCTTGTCTACGCCGGCCATTCCGCGGCCTCCGCGGTTGCCGCTGCCACGCCTGTTCTTGACATTGCCGCGGCCGTGAGACCTGTGGCCCAGATACCCTTTCTTCTGCCTTTCCTTCCTTTTTGCCATGAGCATCACCCTATATCATGCGCTTCAGCAGCGTGTCCATCTCTTCACGCCTGCCCAGGTCGCCCCGGGGATACGGCATCCTTATGTTCCTGTAGCCCTTGGAGGGCGGCGGGAGCCTGAATACCGGGTCGGCGTAATCAGCCACCTTCTTCCCTGAGGACACCTCGCCTGCGGCCTTCTTTATGTCCGCGTCCTTCGCCACATTGCGGAGCAGGGACGCGCCCTTTGTCCCGCGCTTGAGCAGCAGCCTGTAAACCGTCTCCTCGGACACCGGCCCGAAGGTCACGTAGTCCTTGACCACGTTGAGCATGCCCCGGTTCTGCGGGCTTTCATCCACCAGCACGCAGTGGTTGGGCTTGTTCAGCCTGAGCAGCTCCAGCGTCTTCCGTATCTTGGGATGCAGGTTTCTTATGCCCCTCACACGTACGATTGCGATTTTCATAGATGATCCCTCATGCGCGCGGCTTGAGCGTGTTCAGGCCGTCCAGGGCCTTGATGGTGGCGACCGCCATGTTGTAGATGTTCTTGCCGCCCTGCATCGAGCTCCAGATGTCCTTCACGCCCGCCATTCCCAGCACCTTCTTGACCACGTCGTTGGCGGCCAGGCCCACGCCGCGCGGCGCGGGTTTTAGCGTGACTATGGTGCTTCCTTCCTTGCCCACGGTCTTTGACAGGACCGAATGGCGTATGGAGCATTTGCACTCCCAGCT
>CAZYGF010000141.1:0-2921 GCA_964647575.1 Microcaldota archaeon | reverse complement strand
CACTTCAAGACCGCATCCACACCTGAACAGCGCATAGTTGCTTTTGCTATGCCCGGCTCCAACAGCACCGCAGCTGGAACACCACTTGGATGTGCGATACGGGTCAAGAATGTCAAGTTCAATCAGATTATCGAAACATCTTCCTACAAGCGTCTCCCTGAATTTGTAAAAGGGCATCCTGAGAACTTCTCTGTTGAAATTCCTGCCTTTGCAGCTGAATCTCCTGAGTTCCTCAATTGCGATTCTGGCGTCATATTTGCGGGCAACGGAGACAATCTGCTTTACGACTTCGCCAATCCTGTTCCTAACGAAATTGGCTTCTTTGGCTTTAAGGAGCAGAAGGCTTCTCTTGGCCCTACCGCTTCCCCGGTCGGCAAGAGACTGCAGCCTGGCTCTTCGCTCCATGATTTTCTTGCGCTTGATCCAGATGTCTCTTCCGAAGTAGAGCTGCTTCAGGATTTTTCCATTGCCGGACAGAACGCTAATCGCGAAACACTTGCTGTTTACATCTACCCCTACGACGTTATCCCTCGATTGGGGGTCGGCTTCCTTGCTGAGATATGCCACAATCTGCAGGTCAGAGGTGAGACCATAAGTCTTGCAGGTCCAGCCCGAGGCAAGGAGCGCAGAATAACGCTGATATGGCCGGTTTTCCCTGATGGGAACTGCAGTCCTCTGCCGGGGCTGCAGGCCGAACTCGACAAAACTCCTGGAGTTGGTCCTGAACTGTTTGCAGTTCCTGGGAATGTTGAATTTGACCGTCAGCTTTTTGATGGACGTACCCTTGGTCTTAACTACGTTCCGTTCAATATCACAAATGACCTGGGAATTGAACTTGGTGGTTTGCTTGCTGGCTAGATATGTTGCATTGTGCAATTCCATAAGACGTTTGGATTTCCGTTGCTTCAAAATGGAATTTGCCAGGGCCACCGCCTCTTTCTGGAAGTTCCGGAGGATAAGCAGTTTGACTTTGGTTGGTTCGTCAATCTGCAGGCAAATGGTCCTTTGTGATTTCATGGTGCTGTTCATGAAAACGTCCTTTATATACGTTGCCCGACCTCATTTCCGCAGCAGTACCGATACATCCGGCACAGGCAGGCTGATGGATTTTTCATCCATTAAATGGCCCATAATTCCTCCCACATCTGAAGATGCGGGTTTCCTTACGGTGGATATATGAAAATACTTGTTACGGGCGGGCTCGGCTTCATCGGCTCGCACACGGCCGGCCGCCTTGTGAAGGAAGGCCACGAGGTCCACGTGCTGGACAACCTCCATAGCGGGAGCGAGGGAAACGTATCAGCGATAAAAGACAGGATAAAGATAACCAAGGGCGATGCAGGAAGCATCGGCGATCTCGGCCAGAAGTTCGAAGCAATAATCCATCTCGGCACCTACTCATCTTCCCCGATGTACAAGGAGAACCCGCAGCTCACGGCCAGGGCGCTCGCGGACTGGATCGCCATCCTGGAATACGCGCGCAAGAATGGCAGCCGCATCGCGTTCGCATCCTCAAGCTCGCTCTATAACGGCAACAAGCCGCCGCACCGGGAGGACATGAAGATCCTGGTCACGGATTTCTACACAGAGGCGCGCTATGCCATGGAACGGGTGGCAGAGCTCTACAACGACCTCTACTCCCTGCCTTCCGCCGGCCTGCGCTATTTCAGCGTGTACGGGCCGGGCGAGCGGTCGAAAGGCAGATACGCCAACCTGGTCAGTCAGTTCCTCTGGGCCATGAAAGAAGGGAAGCAGCCGGTGATATTCGGCGACGGCACCCAGTCGCGCGACTTCATCCACGTGGACGACGTGGTCGAAGCCAACCTGCGCGCCATGGAGCATGGAAAGCACGGCATCTTCAACATCGGCACGGGCAGGGGCGCCACGCTTAACCGGGTGGTGGAGCTGCTGAACGCGGAACTTGGAACCGCCATAAAACCCAGGTACGAGCCGAACCGGATAAAGAACTATGTCGCCCACACCCTGGCTGACACATCCCTCGCTGCCAAGGAGCTGCGTTTCCGCCCTGCCATCTCCCTTGAGACGGGCATCGCGCGGCTGGTGCACGGGGGGAACTGAACCATGGACGGCGAGGAGATCGAGGGCCTGTCCACCCATTCCCGCGAAGTCGCGAAGGGCAGCTTCTGGAGCCTTTTCGGCAGCGCCATAATCAAGCTCGTCTCTTTCGTATACCTGATCCTCATCGCAAGGGCGGCCTCCCAAGATGATGTCGGCATTTTCTACCTATCCCTCAGCATCGTGACCATCGTCACCCTGGTCAGCGACGTCGGCATATCCAGCGCCCTCCTGCGCTATGTCCCATATTTTGAGGCAAGGAACGAGCACGGGAAGGCGAACGGCCTCCTCCGCTGGAGCTATGCGATACTGGCCTTCACCGGCCTTGTGCTGACGCTCCTGCTGTGGTGGCAGGCGGATTTCATCGGCAGCCTGTACCACAATGCCGTGCTTCCCGGCGCGATACGGATGATTTCGGCCTTCATCCTGCTCAATAACCTCTTCAGGCTGCACTTCACCTACCTCCAGGCCAAGGCGGATATCCGCGCTTCGCAATTCGTGCAGAACCTCCAGAACCTCCTCAAGCTGGTGCTGACCGTGCTGCTGTTCGTGCTTTACGGCGCTTCGGTCACCACCCTGACGGCCGCATTCCTTCTCTCATACCTATTCACCCTCATACCATCCTCGCTGCTGGTGCGCAGGAGCGCCGGTGCGTCAGGAGGAACCGCAGCGCTGCTTTCGCGCGATGAGTTCCTGCACGAGATCGCACCGGTAGGGATAGTGGTGGCGATGGTGCAGTACCTCTCGGCCATACTCTCGTCCTCCGACAAGCTGCTGCTCGGGTACCTTGCCGAGCCCTCGAAGGCCATCGCCCTCGTAGCCGTCTATTCCATAGCCACCACCCT
>CAZYGF010000140.1:0-2948 GCA_964647575.1 Microcaldota archaeon | reverse complement strand
TAGAGGCGGCCAGGGAGGACATCGTGATACTCCACCCGCTTCCGAAGGTGAATGAGATAGAGGCCGCGATAGACGGCATGAAGCAGGCGAAATACTTTGACCAGGCGCACTACGGCATACCTGTGCGCGAGGCGATACTGGAATATGCGCTCGGGTGATGCTATGCAGGTTGACAAGATTGAGATGGGCACGGTCATAGACCACATAAAGGCCGGGAAGGCGTCCAGGGTGATGCGGCTCCTTGACATAGGCGAGGGCTACCAGCACCGCGTCGCAGTGGTGCTCAACGTGCCGAGCAAGAAGCTGGGCACCAAGGATATACTCAAGATACAGGGCAAGCTCGTGTCGCCGGAAGTGGCGAACCTCATCGCCCTGGTGTCGCCCACCGCGACAATCAACATAATAAAGGGCGGAAAGCTGGAGAAGAAGTACAAGGTGAGCCTGCCGAAGGAAGTGCACGGCCACGGGAAATGCCCGAATCCCAATTGCATAAGCGGCGAGAACGTGGAGCGGTTCTTCACCATAGACAGGGACGGCTACCGCTGCCATTACTGCGAGCGGCTCTTCAAGGCCGAGGAGTTGGTGTGAATATGGTGTTGGGGATTGGCGAGGGGAGTGTAGACATCGTCGTGGGAAAGACGGCGTTCCAGCGCGGCGAGACGATAGCCGGGAAAGTGATATTGACGCTCAACCAGCCGAAGAAGGCAAGGGGGCTGAGGGTAGCGCTCATAGCTGAAAGGGAGATCTGGAGGCATGATGCCCACGGCCGCAGGACAAGGCACACCGAGACAGTGTTCTCGTCCCCGCTCAGGCTCGGCGAGGAGAAGGAATACCCTGCCGGCCAGAGCGTATATGAATTCTCGATAGCGGTACCTGACCTGCCGCTGCCAACCGGCACGACGGTGGGCCTGGGCCCGCTCAGCTTCACCCTGGGGGGCCCGCCGCCCCTGAAATGGCGGCTGGAATCGTCGCTGGACCTGTCGATGTCGTTCGACATAAACAGGAAGCTGCCCATAACCGTCGGTTAGTTTATGGAATGCAGGAAAAGCGGCAGCACGCTCATCGTGCGCTTTGAAGAGGGGGAGGAGCTCGTTTCATCGTTCACGAAACTCTGCGGCGAACAGCGCATCCACGGCGGCGTGGTGACGGCAATCGGCGCGGTGAGGGATGCGGAGATATCCGTGTTCAACCCGGCTACGAAAACGTATGCGGACATGCTGGTGAAGGAGAACTGCGAGATAGTTTCGCTGGCCGGGTCCGCAACAGTGCTTGGCAATGCGCCATGGCCGCATCTGCACATAGCGCTGGCAAGGCCGGATTTCACTGTGGTGGGCGGGCACCTGAAGAAGGCGATCGTCAGCCCGACGTGCGAGATGGCGATAACGGTTGTCGATGAATTGGAAAGGAAGAGGGACGCGAAGACAGGGCTCGCGCTGCTGGACCTCAAAAGATGAGTCAGCCCCTGAACTTCAAAACCACGAACAGATGGTCCTTGTCGAACGGCTCCAGCCGTATCTTCTCCAGGATTTCAAATGCGGTCTCGAGCTTCTTCACGACCGCGTCGAAAACCAGCTTCGGGTCCTTGGTCACATCTATGCTCTGGCTCTTTATGCATATCATGGCGATGCCGCCGGGCTTCAGGAACATCCTCGCGTTCTTGATGAGTATGTCGTCCTGGTCAGGCTGGGCCACGTCCTGGTACAGGGCGTCCACCTGCCCGACCTCCTCGTATTGCTGCGGCTGGCGCGCGTCCGCGTGTATGGGTATTATGTTCTGCCGCCGGTCCGAGAGCGCGATGAGCGACTTCATGCACTGCGCCGCTATCTCCACCGCGAATATCTCGCCGCTCTCGCCGACGATGTCGGAAAGGTGCGATATGGTCGTGCCTGTCGAGGCGCCGAGGTAGAGCGTCTTGCTGCCGGGCGCGAACGGGAAATTCTTGAGTTCCTTCCTCATGGCAGCGCAGAGCTTGCTGCGGAACGGGTCCCAGAAGCGGTATTCCTTCCCGTCTATTTTCGAGCACCGCTCGCCGTACACCTTGTGCCCGGGGTCAGCGCTCAGGGTGGCGAAGCTGTTGTCAAGCAGCGATACGCCTTCGTAGGATGATTTTGAAACGTGCATGAGCGGCTTTTGCCTGCAATATTATTAAATAACGGGCGGCCGGGAAGCGCCGCACGGGCGGCCCGCACGGGCAGCGCACCGGCGGGACTGAAGGGTTTAAATAGCATATGTTCATAATTTCCTCTGCAAATCGTTCAAATTTTCCGTCGCGATAGCGAGGTGTATGAATGGTTACGGTATTCGATGTTGAACCAAACAAGCTCATAGCCAAGGCAGCTGAGAAGCTCAGGGGGATGAAGTTGCCCAAGCCGGCGTTCGTCGGGCTGGTGAAGACAGGGCCCCATGCGCAGAGGCCCCCGATACAGGAGGACTTCTGGTACACGCGCTGCGCCTCCATACTGAGGCAGGCGTACGTTAACGGAACGGTCGGCATCAACAGGCTCAGGAGGCACTACGGCGGCCGCAAGCGCAGGGGCGTGAAGCCGGCCGCGCACTCGGCTGCCGGCGGCTCCACCATAAGGAAGGCGATGCAGGAGCTTGAGAGGGCAGGCCTGCTCATAAAGCAGAAGGCAGGCAGGACCATCTCCCCCAAGGGGAGGAAGCTCCTTGACAGCGCCGCCAAAGAGAGCGGCTGAACATGGATGACGAAGAAGGGCTTGATGAGGCCCGCAAGAAGAGGATGGAGGCGCGCAGGGCAGAGGAGCAGATAAAGACGTCGCTCCGCGTTGCCCTGGAGGACAGCGCCTATGACCGCATGATGAACGTCTCGCATGCCAACAGGGAGCTGTTCGTCATGGCTGCGAGGCACGTGTTCGCTGTGTTCAAGCGGGCCGGGCGGAAGCTCACCGAGAGCGAACTGCTCGCGGTGCTCAGGGCCGTGAAGGGCC
>CAZYGF010000139.1:0-2961 GCA_964647575.1 Microcaldota archaeon | reverse complement strand
GCATCACGCAAATTCTGGAAGAATTCGAGGTCCTTCTTCCTTTTGTCCCTGCTTTCGATTATTTTTTCCAGCCCCATGAATTCCCCTACCCAGCCAGGGACGAGGAGCATTTCCCCGAGTATTTTGATGAACAGGTTCGGGTTCGGGGCATAATTGAGGAAGGTCACGCTGGCTGCTATGACAAGTGCGCCGTATGCGAAGAACCGCACTCCGCGCCACCGGTCCTGCCGTATGTCCTCCTCCAGCTCCTGAAGCTCGGTTTCAAAGTATTTCGCGAGCTCTTTTTTTATGAGCGACTCTGTGTCTGTATTGCGCACCGACTTGGGGAACGAGAGCACGACTTCTATATTCCCGTGGCGCGTTTCACTGTAGCGGCGCTTGAGGTTCCTGATGAAATCGCTCGAAAATGGGCGGCGGGAGTATGGGGAATGCTCGCTGGGGTCAAAAAGCTCGTCGAAATGGTCATAGGAGAGGTCTACTGAATCCAGGTAGGCGGATAGACTTTTACGCTCGGTCCTAGCAAGGTCGAGCCCTGGCCTGGCTTTTTCAGGACCGGGCGAAGGCTGGTGTTTGCCGTTAAGCCTTCCAATGAGGGGAGCCAGGAAGCGGAAAATGCGGCGTTTAGGGGCTGCGCTCTCCGATACCAGGGATTGCCCTGGCTGATTAAGTTTCTTTGATTCATTGCCACCCATGTAAAGTAATGTCGTAGAAAGTGATTAAAAGACCTTGTGTAAGCCGGTGTTGGGCTGCGTTTTGCCCGCATCAGCCTTTCCAGATGGCCTCTCCGGTCTTGTTTTTGTAATTCACGTACCGTGCCTGGGTGAAAAGCAGGTCGCCGAGCCGGTTCATGTATGTGATTATGCCTGGGTTCACCTTTTTCTTCTCCTTGTTGGAGAGAAGCACCACCTGCCGCTCTGCCCTTCTGCACACCGTCCGGGCAAGGTGGAGCAATGAGGCGGTCTTGCTTCCGCCGGGAATCAGGAAATGCCTCAGCGGCGGGAGTTCGGCCCACAATGCGTCTATTTCCGCTTCCAGCTCACCCACCCTGGACGGCCGCATCTGCTTCTTGGCGCCTGCAAGCTCTGCACCTATCACGAATAGGTCTTTCTGGATGCGTGAAAGCGAAGCGGTCACGCCATCGATGTCGCTGAAGGCGATCACGACCCCCAACATGGCGTTCAACTCATCCACGGCGCCATAGGCCTCCACGCGCGGGTCGTCCTTAGCCACCACGGAGCCGCCGAGGAGGGATGTCTGCCCCCGGTCGCCGAATTTTGTGTAAATAGCCATGATTTCCTTTCCCCGCGGGTCTTTAAATCGGTTTTTGCTGCTCAACAGAGGGGTATTTAAAGGATTTCTGTGCATAACACATATTCATGCGATTTTACACTAAAAAAACGTCTTCGCCTACCGGCAAGAGAGCCGGGGGGGTTCCGCTGCTGCAGGCCGCCACGTTCTGGCCGCGGAACAAGGCTGGACCGCTTTACAGAGCGCTCATAGCATTCCATGCCAACAAGGAATTACGCCGAGAAGCGGAAACCCGCGATCGCGAGGCGGAAGCGTTCCGGAAAGCGGGGACCTACGACAGTTTGGGGAAGGGACTTGGTGCGTTTGTAAGGGCGACACACAGGCGCTTGGCTGCGATGGAGAACGGCAGGGGCAAGTACACGGACAAGCATTCACGTGAGGTGGCCACATTCGCGGGGGTAATCAGCATCGAATCGATACTACGCGACTACCTCGAGGCGCAAGGCATAGACCCTGCCTGGATTTTCGCGGGGGGATATGGACACGATGTAGGCAAGTCGGTGCTGCCAGAAGCGCTTCTCGCCAAGGAATGTGGCATCGAGATAGGGTGGCTGAAGCTTTTTATGGGTGTAAAACTCACCATCGTGGAAAGGAGCACGCTGCGTCACGAGCACACAAGATTTAGTAGCGAAATCGGAAGGATTTACTGGGATCGCAGCCAGGACACCGAATTCCGCATCATCCAGGATATGATGGGCTTGCATCACGCGACATATAACGGCCTTGATGGTGCATACCCAAGTTATCCTCTGGGAAAGCGGGGTGCGGATCTTCCATTCCACTGCCGGATTGCCAAGACAGCGGATTTCGTATCCGCGGTGCTGCCACGTCAATACAGGCCGGTTTACCACCAGCAATGGATAACGACATTCGATCAGGCAATAGGATACGCAATCATGGTGGCGGGCACCGAACTCGATCCGTTCACTGTAAGCTGCCTGCTCACCGGCATGTACGATATTAGGCCGGACGAGGCAGATACACTTGTGAATAGGCTGAGGTATAGCGGTGAGCAGAAACGTTTATCGGACATGGAATCCGTGAAAAGTTACGTCATGAATAATATAGGCGAGGACAAAGGTTTCATCAGTTTGATGGAAAAACGATGTCACAGGAAAATCGTCGAGTATACAGATAGGATGTGCGACTGCGCAAAAAAGTTCGGCATTGAGATTGCCCCGGACTTCCCAGTAACTGCCCAGTACATACAGACCAGGTATGTGCATGCGCAAAAAAGTTAGGTACCGGGATTGCCCCCGAGTTCCCGAAATGAGCAAAAATTAAATAGGCGCGCCTCTTTAGTTAATCCCATGACAGTGATGGAAGACTTCGCCCTGCTCAAGAAGCACGGCTTTAGCCTGCTCCCCTACCAGCTCGCTAAAAGCGAAAGGGAAGCGGTTGACGCGGCAAAAAAGATGGGCTATCCTGTGGCCCTGAAGATAGTCTCGCCCGAGATTGAGCACAAAACAGACGTGGGCGGGGTCAAGGTCAACATCAGGAACGACGAGTCGCTTGCGCTTGCATACCGAGACGTGGTGCAGAGCGCCGCGGGAAAGAAGATTGACGGCGTGCTCGTGCAGAAGATGGCACGCAAGGGAGTGGAACTCATTATCGGCGGGAAGAAGGACCCGCAGTTCGGGCACATGATGGTGC
>CAZYGF010000138.1:0-2991 GCA_964647575.1 Microcaldota archaeon | reverse complement strand
TGTTGAAGCCGCGCATGCCGAAGCGGCCTGAGAATATCTCTGCGAAGCCCTTCCTTGTGCCTTTGGCGCCGTCGTGGTCCTGGGTGAAGCTGAGGAGCTTCCGCGCATCGCGCTCATCCACGCCGAGCTTTATCTCTATGTACGCGCCCCTGTCCCTCTTTGCCACGCCAGGCGCGGCAAGGTTGATGTCAAAAGGCGTGTTCGCCTCTGCCAGGCTGCCCCCGCCCCTGAACGCGGGCGGCAGGTTCCTGTAGAATGCCACTTCCCTGTCCTCGAGCCTCCTTATCTCCTCGGCTATGAAGCCCTGCGAGCCAGGGATTATGCGCCTTGGCTGGGATATGGAATAGTCGCACGCCAGCACCATTTTGCTGTGCCTGAGGACCCTTGAGAACGCCTCCAGGTCGAGGTGGAATATGTCACCGCCGCCCCTCCAGGGCACTTCTAGGTCATATTTGTAATCCCTCAGGTTCACGCATTTCATGGCGTGCGCCCAGGCTATGCGGAACTCGAGCTCGGCGTGCCTGCCGAGGTGCCTGCCTCCCATGCTGAACACGCCTTCATCCGAGGATGAATTTGCCCTGATAAGCTCTGCGTATTCGCTGCCATTTATGTAAGCCAGGAGTGCGACAGCCTTCTTGGCAACCTCCCAGTGGGCTGCCATGGCCGCATCGCCTGCGCCTGTGAAGCCGCCGAGGTGGTTTATGGCGTTCTGCCTGGACTTGTCAAGCATGCCGACGCTGAAGCTGTAGCCGTTCATTGTGGCTGCAAATGCGGTCAGCTCTGCCTCAGTCAAAAGGAGGTGGTTGTGGAGCGTCTCTTCACTCTGGCTGTGCTGGCTGCAAACCCTGAACTGGACCGGCTCGATGGCTCCGGCCATGCGCCTGAAGACGTGCTCTGCCCTGCTTGCCGCTGCTGATGCATGAGCATCGGCTTGTATGCCCCGTAGGGCTGAGCCTGTCAGTCTTTTCAGATCCATGGGCATCTCTCCGGCGCTGTTTTTCCAGTCCGGCCGCTATTATACATGATATATTATGTCAGGTCCTCTTTTTAAACATGCTTTTTCACTAACCCCCACATTAGGGGTGTTTAAAGCCACGCCGTGGCAGCCAAAAGTCCGTCTTTTGACGGACTTTTCGCGCGCATGGCGCGCAGGCTGGGCGTGTTGTGTTATTGTGTTATGGAAGCTGGCTTTTTAAATCTGTCGCCCCAACTATCTGTTTATGGCTGAACAAACTAATCGTCCGGGCTTGGCTTATGGCGTAATAAAATGCCCTCCCACCCCCCTGCCTTGTGATGCGTGGCGAAAGCTCGATGCCGCGCTGGAAACAATCAGGAAAACGGCTGTTGTCGCAGGCATGCTGGAGGTCAGCACGCCGAGCAAGCTGCCGATTCCCCTGGCTGCAGAACGATCCGACGGGCTGGCGTTTTCTGCAACCCATATCAGGGCAGGGACTGTCCAGATGCAGTTCGACTGTGGCGAGTACGGCCCTTATATAGCCGAGAAAATAGAATCTTTGGAAAAGGACCGGGGTGCGAATTACCTCATCCGCATTTCAGTGCCGACTGTTCCCAACGACCTTGCTGCCGGAGCGCTGGGCCATGTGATGAGGAAACTGCGGGAGGCCGACCCCACGCTGGAGCTTATGGACATCTTCTATGTGGAGGACAACCGCCCGCACATTTCCACGGCTATCCGCGTCATGGGTCCCCCGCAGTAGTGCTCAGCACGTTTATAACCTGTTGCCCTGTATATATAATTATGATTATGGCTAGGCCATCTGCGGGGTTCGCTTACGGCGTCTTCAGATGCAGCGATCCAAGGCCGGTGCCTGCACTTCTGGCAAGGTTCAAGGAGGCCCTGGAGAACGTCAAGCGTGCCCATGAGGAAACCAAAATCCCACCGGAAACGCAGTTTACCGTTTTCAGCATTCGAAATGGCGTGGCATACATCAGGGGCCTGGCTGGGGTAGGGACTGAAGGCTTGCTGGAGAAAATAGCCGTCGTTGAGAAAAAAGGCGCCAATTTCATAATCCATTCTTGCCTGCCGGACGCTCCCAACGAAATTGCAGCCAGGGACCTGGGGGACACCCTGAACATGCTTTATGGCGGCACCGAACTGTTCGACAACGAAAACGCGGGCTTGGAAAAACCCATCCGGCTTGTTTTCTATGAGCATGATGGCCAGTACGTCACCAGATCGTAAGCACGTTTATAAACATTTCTTCTCATACTCCTCAAAGTATCCAATTATTTATATCCGGCGGTTTCTGTCTTGCAGTGCAAGATACGAACACTTCAGTGCACACTGAGGTCCCGGTGACTGTAGGGGATTCGTCCCTGAAAACTTTCGGGCAACGCGGAAAGAAAGGTGCAACATGACAGACATACGCAGACCCCGCAAGGGTTCTATGGCCCACAGGCCAAGGAAAAGGGCATACAGCCAGAACGCTCGCGTTTACTGGCAGGACCTGCCTGACAAGAGGGTGCTCGGCTTCGCAGGCTACAAGGTCGGCATGACGCACGTCGCGTACCTTGACGACACCGAGTCGCCGACCAAGGGCCAGGAGATCGTGAGCCCGGCCACGGTGATAGAAGTCCCGCCGATCACTGTTTACGGCGTCCGCTGCTACAAGGCGAACAACTCCGTCGGCGACATACTCGCCACGGACGAGAAGGTGCTCAAGCTC
Organism: Microcaldota archaeon; assembly: GCA_964647575.1. Taxonomy (GTDB): domain Archaea; phylum Micrarchaeota; class Micrarchaeia; order Anstonellales; family Bilamarchaeaceae; genus Bilamarchaeum. Next base: position 304 of record CAZYGF010000138.1, on the reverse strand, counting down.
GCCGGGTTCAGCCAGAACCCGAGCGCGACGCAGAAAAGCGTCCGCGCGAAAATCGACGAAACGACCGTGGACGACGCGAGATTGCTCGTGTTCGCCATGCCGGCCAGGACCAAGATCGGCAAGAAGCACATAGAGAAGATGGAACTGGGCGTCGGCGGCAAGGATGGCAAGGAGAAGCTGGAGTTCTGCAAAAGTTTCGTAGGGAAGGAACTGCGCGCAGGCGACGTCTTCAAGAACGGCGAGAACATAGACGTGGTCTCGGTCAGCATCGGCAAGGGCTGGCAGGGCGCGGTCAAGAGGTTCG
>CAZYGF010000137.1:0-2995 GCA_964647575.1 Microcaldota archaeon | reverse complement strand
GGCCCAGGAACATGAGGTTAAAACTCGTGGTAGCTTTTTAAACGTTGTCCCGCCGTTCTCTCGAAGCCGCCTACAGTCCAAGCAGCTCCATTATCTTCCCGGTCTTGAACTTCGTGTCGTCTATCTTCTTGTCAAGCCTGACTATCTCTACGCCCCTGGGCTTCATGAACTCCTTCTGGTCATAGCCGTACACGATGACGTCTGGCTGCACAAAATCCAGCATCTTCTCCGGCTGGTCGAACCCGGATATGGCGACGTCCACGGCCTTGAGCGACTCCACCAGCATCCTGCGGTATTCCTGCGGGTGGACCGGCGTCCTGCCCTTCCTCCTTATGTGCTCGTCCATCGCAACGGCAACAACAAGCACGTCGCCGTGCGTCTTCGCCTCGGCCAGCGTCACGATGTGGCCTATGTGGAGGACGTCGAACACGCCTCCGGTCAGCGCGACGCGTATCTTCTCCCGCGCGCTGTTGCGCAGGAAGAACCTTCCCTTTATCTCCAGCAGGAGCTTCTTTTCGCCGTCAGGCAGGAAATGGTACATATCCTCTGTGATGCCGCCGTACTGGAGCTGCATGACGTAGAGTTTCTTCACAATCTCCTTCACAGGCACCCCTCCAGTATGGCCAACCCTTGCTCCGCCTCCCCCTTTGTCAGGGTGAGCGGCGGGGATATCCTTATGGTCGATTCGCCCGCGGGCAGGAGCAGCAATCCATTCTGCATCGCCCTGAGCATTAATCTTTCGCGCTCGACCTTGTCGCACACCTCCACGCCTATCATGAGGCCGATGCCGCGCACATCCACGATTGTATCGCCTTTCATGGACTCCAGCCCCTTCATGATTATCTTTCCCATGCGCACCGCGTTTTGGCCCAGCTTCTTCCGCTTCATGAAGTCCAGCGCAGCTATGCCTCCCGCGCACGCCAGCAGGTTGCCGCCGAAGGTATTCGCGTGCGCGCCTTTCGGCCAGTCCATTATGGCATCGGTCGATATCATTGCGCCTAGCGGCACGCCCCCTCCGATGGCCTTGCTGAGCGAGACTATGTCCGGCTTCACGCCGAAATTCTCTATGGCCAGGAACTTCCCGGTCCTGAAGCAGCCCGCCTGCACCTCGTCATCGCAGAGCAGCGCGCCGTATTTGTTGCACAGCTTACGCACGCCGCGGACGAAACTCGTCGGCGGGACCACGTAGCCCCCTTCGCCCTGTATCGGCTCGATGAACACAGCCGCAAGGTTGTCCTTCGTGACCTTCATCTTGTCCTCAAGGAGGCCGAGGCAGTGCTGCGAGCATTCTTCGGGTTCCATGCCCATGCGGAACGCGTAGGGGTATGGCGTGTGCATGACCGGCAGGAATGGCCCGAACCGCGTCCGCTGCACCGGCTTCGAGTTTGTCATGGAAAGCGCGCCCATGCTGCGGCCATGGAACGCCCCCCGGAATGCGATGGTCCAGGTCTTGTCGCTGTGCCACCTGGCCAGCTTGTAGGCAGCCTCGACGCTCTCGGTGCCTGAGCTGCACAGGAACACCTTCTGGAAGCCTGGCATGAATTCAAGCAGCTTCTCCGCCAGCCTCACAGGCGTCTCGGCATAGAAGTCCGAGAATGCGCAGTGTATGCCGTCCCTCATCTGCCTGAGCATCGCCTTCCTTATGACCGGGTTGTCATGGCCGATGCTGTTGACCGCTATGCATGCGGTGAAATCCAGGTACCGCTTCCCGTCCGCATCCCACACGTGGCAGCCGTGGCCCTTCTTGAACACGAACGGCAGCTCCCGCGTCAGCGATGGCGAGATGACCTTCCTGTCCCTTGCGATTATGGCTGAAGATTTCGACATGTCATTCCCCCGCGTCTATCTGCGCTTTCTGCAGCTTCCCTGAATAATCAACGTATACGGTCTTCACGTGCGAGAACTCGTCTATGCCTGTTATCCCCGCCTCGCGGGTGTGCCCCGTCGCCTTCACGCCTCCGAAAGGCAGGTGCACCTCGGCGCCTATGGTGCTCGCGTTGACGTATGTGATGCCGGCCTCTATGCGCGAGATTGCCCTGAACGCCTTGTTCACGTCCCTGGTGTATATGGATGAGCTCAGCCCGTACTCGACCGAGTTCGCTATGTCTATGGCCTCGTCCAGGCCGTCGCACTCCAGTACGGACAGCACCGGCCCGAATATCTCCTCGCGCGCGATGCGCATCCCGCTCCGTACGTCGTCGAAAATCGTCGGCCTGTAGAAGAACCCCCTGCCTTCCGGCCTCTCCCCGCCGCACATCAGCTTGGCGCCCTCTTTCCTGCCGATGCCTACGTAGCCATCGGTCTTCTCAACCGCTGCCCTGTTGATGAGCGGGCCGACGTCGGTTGTTTTCGCCACGCCAGGGCCGAGCCTCAGCCTCTTCGCCCTCCGCACGAGCTCGTCCACCAGCCTTTTCCTTATGGCCCCGTGCGCTATCACCCTGCTCGCGGCAGTGCACCTCTGACCGGTGGTGCCGAAGGCGCCCCAGATTATGCCCTCCGCAGCGAGCCCCAGGTCGGCGTCATCCATGACTATCACCGGGTTTTTCCCGCCGAGCTCCAGCCCGACCTTTTTCAGGCCTGCATTCTTCGTTATCCACTCGCCGGTGCTCTTGGAGCCGGTGAACGAGATGCCGGCCATCTTCCGGTGCCTGACCATCGCCTCGCCCACATCCGCGGCCGAGCCGGTCACGAAATTAATCACGCCGTCCGGCACGCCGGCGCTCAGCAGTATGCGCACCAGCTCGTAAGCGCACAGCGGCGTGTCAGAGCTCGGCTTGAGGACTGTGGTGTTGCCGCAGATGAGCGCTGCGGACAGCTTCCATGCCGGTATAGCTATCGGGAAGTTCCAGGGCGTTATCAGCCCCATGACGCCGACCGGCCTCCGCACGGTCATGGCGAACTTGCCCTTCAGCTCGCTGGTGGTCGTGTTGCCGAAAAGCCGCCTGCCCTCCCCTGCGAAATACTCGAAAACGTCAATCGCTTCCTGCACGTCGCC
>CAZYGF010000136.1:0-3055 GCA_964647575.1 Microcaldota archaeon | reverse complement strand
CCGCCGCCTACCAGATGGCGCGGCGTGGCATGCCTGACCCTGCCGGCAACAACATGCGCACGGTGTTCGAGACCATCGTCTGGCAGTACGCCTACCTCTGCGACGGCGCGATATACGCGAATTTCCAGGAAATCAACAGGCTGGAGGAGGAGAAGTTCAGGCTCATCGCAGGCGGCTGGTCGAACACAAAGGAGCGCGCGCTCGAGAACCTCCGCAGGAAGTACAGCTTCCAGAAGGCCATGAAGGCGCTCTATTCCAAGGGCGTGTCCGGAAAATTCTTTTCCAACCCCTACTGGGTGCTGTGCCAGAAGGCGCACTCCAGCATATTCGGCGTGAACTACAACACGCCGAACATGGAGGGCACGACCACCATGGAGAAGCGGCCGGAGGAGCTGAGGGGCACGCTGCGGGCGCTGCTCTACCTGTGGGCCGAGAACATCACCTGCTTCCTCAACTGCTTCGCCGGGCAGCTGCCTGCCGGGCGGGCGGATGAGGTCCTGGCGTTCACCAACGCCATAAACCGGAAGATACCCCCTGCGCTCGGCCTCGTGCCTGACACGCACAAGGAAAAGCTGCAGTTCACCCTGCGCTTCAGGGAGTTATGAGCGGCTGACCCGCCTCTTATAGCTCGCGAGTAGTCCACTTGCTAATCTGATGCTAAAATGCAGAAGTGACTATGCTGAATTGTGTTGATAGGTAGATTTTTAAGTATGTTGTTACAACATAATATACTTACCAATAATGAGATGTTATCATGACTGTTGCTACAAAATCAAAGTTGCCGGATGGCAGGAAAATGCGGGCCCTCACAGATGGGAAAAACAATACATTCACCCAGGTTGAAGTTTTTGGCGTCGCTAAGCTCCTGCATCCTTCGGAAAGCATCATGACGGTCAAAGAGCACGATCAATCTCTCCGATCAGGCGCATACAAAAAAGTAAATCCGAATAACTGCTGGAGATGCAGCGAGTATGGGCTTTATCAAAAAGACCCTAAAGTTCCACTTGGCAAAGAGATAGTCTGGGTTGAGAATGGAGTTATATACAAGAAACTGGTCCCGGATGTCCCGGTGAAAGTTGGCAGAAAAGAGATAAGCCTGCAAAAGGCAGTCGGTATGGGAGTCTATGACTCAATCGGCCTATTGAAAATAGAGCAAAAGGATAGTAATCTATTGGTCGTTTCAGTTGTTGATCCAGCCGCAGTTATCGGAAAAGTCAGAGTAGTTGATTTCATGAGGGATGACTTGGCGTTGACCGATAAAACCGGACTGCCGATAGCAAGCAAGCCAAGTTCGTCTAATAATACAGATGCCAGATTCGGTGCGATAAGAACTAATTTCGATAAGAAAGCTACGGGATGGCACGGCTCTCTGGCCCGCGGCACCGACGACTACGGCTACGGCGACAGCCGTAACGTCTTTGCCAGCAACAACTGGTCCGATGCTGCCGGGGTGGCGGTTGTTGGCCACGACGTCTCTGTTGCCGCAGGTTCCGCTGTGCCCATTGTTCAAAGCGTCTAATGCTGGAAATGGCTACCTGATGCAGATGGCAATAAGCAAAGGCCACCTACAGGCAGAGCAGGTCAGAGCCTTATCGCGAACGTGGTCCGGTAAAGCCGCTTGCCCTCTTCCCTACCGATGAGTTTCTTTGTTATGAGCACCCTCGTGCCGAGCCTGGCGACCTCAGCCACCACCGCCTTGGAGCTGCCCACGTAGATGTCTATGCCGCCGTCCTTCTCCTCTGTCTTTGATATGAACGTCTTCTTTTCCAGGCGTTCGATGAGCATCGCCGCGCATTTCTCCACCCTTGCCCGGTTGCCGCGCAATTGCACTATGCCCTGGTAATATCCCCCGCTTATCTGATTGCACCGCTGGCACATGACCACGTTCACCGCCAGCGGCATCTCCTTCTCCAGCTTCAGTTCCTTCGCGCCGCGCCTGATGGAGAACACGAGCATCTGCCTGCCAAAATCGTAGTGCACGTCGGAGTAGTCGCCGCGGCATCTGCCCGTGATCTGCCCCTCTATCTTCTTCTCGTCGTAGGGCGTCCATTCGCCCCTGAAAAGCATCCGGCCGCACCTTTTGCAGCGCTCAAGCTCCACCCTGTCGGGCGCCTTGATGTTGACGGGATAGCAATCGATGCAGAACGCGTCTATGAACCCTACCTGCTCCTCGCTTCTCCCGCATTTCGGGCATATCAGTACGGGTTTCATCTATCCTTTTAAATCATGGACACGGTATAAAAACCGATGACAAGGAACATCAACCGCGCCGTGAACCTCACGTCCTATTTCATAACCATGCCTCCGGCCCGCTACCTGGTTCTCGCCATGCTGGCGCTCGGCCTCGCATTCGGGCTCCTGTTCGATTTCGGCAAATACGCGGGCACGGGCCTGGCCTGGAACGCCTTTTTGGACGGCATGATGCTGCTCTCCATACCTGCGCTCCTCTCGTCCTTCATCATAAAGGCCATGATACGGAAGATGCCCTACAGGCGCATAGCCGCGACCGCGCTGTGCGGCGAGGCCGTGTATGCGGTGGCATACTCGTTCAGCCTGCTTCTCGCCGGCGTCAACCCATTCTGGGCGCAATTGGTCATCCTGGTCGGTGCAGCCATCGTGTTCGTCTTCTGGTACGTCATCGCGCGCTTCGTCTTCATACTCAAGTACCGTTCCATGCTCTTCGCCGTGCTCCAGCTGCTCTTCTACATCGCCTTCCTGCTCAGCAACCAGGCGCTGTACGTGACCACCGAGCCGTTCATGGCAGTCGCCGCCAAGTTCTACCTTTCCGCAGCCGTCCTGCTGCTTGCCCTCACCCTGTTCTTCTACATAATCAACGCGCCCATGAAAAAGAACCTCGGCGTGAGCAGCACAGACGCGATGGCCTGGCTGTTCAGCCAGTGGCTCTACCACAACAAGGACATGGAGAAGGCCTTCGCGCAGGTGGGCGAGCGGGTGAAGACTCTTGTGTGCATCATGGGCTTCAGGCGGAAAAGCGACACTGTGTTCTTCGTCACGCCCTACGTGCACTACGGCCCGTTCGGCAACCTGGGCGGCA
>CAZYGF010000135.1:0-3065 GCA_964647575.1 Microcaldota archaeon | reverse complement strand
CGAGCGCGCCCACGTCCTTGTCCATCTTTATGTGGTTCTGCGACGTGGGTATCACAAGGTCGGCGAACTCGATTTTTCCGGCGTCGTCAATCCTGAGGTGGTAGTACAGCGTGCCGCGGGGCGCCTCAAGGACGCCCACGCCCTCTGACCTCACCGGCTTTATCGCCATCTTCGGCTCGTCCCTGAACTCCATGGACTCGAGCATCTCCACTGCCGAGTCGATGCAGTGCACGATTTCAATCGCCTGGGCTAGGTTGTTGTGGAATATATTTTTCGACGGAAACGCCGCAAGCGCATCGCCAAGGTCCCTGCGCGTGTCGCGGTGGAGCGTGTCCTTGTTCATGTTGAGCCTTGCGAGCGCGCCGACCACGTAGGGCCGCCCCTTGAACTCGAAGCCGGGCGCCTGTGAATAGGGGCGCACGGACTTCTCCAGATGGTCGCGGTAATTCCTCCGCGCTATGCAGATGCCGTCCGAGGACATGAGGTCGCCGCCGCGGTAGCTGAACCTGCTGTTCCTGAGCGCGATATACGTCGTTTCCGTGTCGAACCTGAAATTGCACCCGCGGTATATCTCGACGAATTCGATGGCGGCGCTCCTCACGCTGCGCAGCCGCTGCGCCATTTTTTTCGCGTCGGCCGCGTTCGGTATCTTCATGAAGCCGCCGACCTGCGGGAACGGCGCATGCACGGCCCTCCCGCCCGTCAGCACGCACAGCTCGTTGCCGGCGGATTTCACTTCGAACGCCTTGTGCACCAGGTCGTGCTCGCGGCCGTTGTCCGCGAACTCGAGCAGCGAGTCCTTGCCGAAGATGTCAGGCAGGCAGAACAGGTAGAGGTGCATCGCATGGTCGCGTATGTTCAGCCCGTAGAGCAGCAGGTCCCTGAGGTTCCTGGTCTGCTCGGACGGCTTTATCTCCAGCGCATCCTCCACACAGTTTATGCAGCACATGAGGTGCGCGATGGAACACGTCCCGCATATCCTTGAGACCACCTGGTGCACGCCCAACGCCGGCTTGCCTATGGCGCCGGTGGTGAAGAAGCGCTTGTTCTCGGTTATCTTCAGCTTCGAGCCGACCACCTTCCCGTTCTTGACTGTTATGTCGAGGTCGGTGTGGCCCTCTATCTTGCAGAGGTTCTTTATGGTGATGTCGAAATCCTGGCCGTGCATTCACTTGCCTCCCACGAAATATACGTATACCAGATGGTTCTCCGACCGGTTCGCCACGTCATGGACCGTTTCCTGGGGTATGAAGACGCACTCGTCCTTTTTTAGCGCGGTCGTCTCGCCGTTCGCAGTCACAGTGGCCTCGCCCTCCAGCACCAGCAGGACCTCCTCGCCCTTCCCGGTGGTGTGCTCGCCGACGCTCTTTCCCGGCGCGAGGCAGATGCACCCGCCCCTTATCTTCGCGCCCCGCACCAGCCCGCCGTTTGCATCCCTGACGTTCATGACATCCATGGCATCACCTGAACTGGTCTATGTATTTGTTGAGCACTTCGATGAACCTGGCCTCTATCATCGGGCAGCCGTCCACCTTGTCGTCGACCTTCACGACCTCGTCCACCCTGAGCACCTTCCTGTAAAGGTCCCAGCGCCTGATGAACGGCTCTATCTGCGCGCTGAGCTGCTCGGGGAAGTCGTTCCTCTGCGCCGAGGGATAGCCGGTGCATGCGCACGAGCCAGTGGCGACCAGGTATTTCGATTTCGCCCTTATCTCAAGCAGCTTCTCCTTCTCCCTGTCGCTGGATATGGCGCCTTCCACGAACGCGACGTCGAAGCTGTCAAACAGGTTTTTGGACTTGAGTGGCCTGCAGTAGCGGAAATCCACCTTCTCCTTCCACTCGAAATAGTGCTTGTTCATCAGCTCTATGAGGACTATGGAGCTGTCCTCGCTGCACGTGAAAGTGAACCAGCCGACCCTCAGTTTCGCCATCCACCCAGCTTTCCCGCCTAGGGGTTTAAAACCTTGTTATCCAATCCCCAGATATGGCGGAGAATGATGGCAATCACGACAAGGGGATAGTCCTTGCGCTGGCGGCTGCGCTCGTCAGCGGCATCTCTGTGTTCATAAACGGGGTGGCGGTCCAGCTGGCAGACCCGTTCGTTTATACAACGCTCAAGAACATGGGCGCGCTCCTCCTTATCGGCGCAGTCGCGCTCGCGTTCACAGGCATCAGGCACTTCCGCCACCTTTCCCTCCGCCAGTGGGGCATGCTCGCGCTCATCGGCGTGGCCGGGGGCAGCATCCCGTTCCTGATGTTCTTCTGGGGGCTGAAGCTCGGCGGCGCCGCGGTCAGCTCGTTCATATTCCGCTCCCTGTTCATTTTCGCAGGCATCACGGGATGGCTCATACTGAAGGAAAGGCCTTCGCCCAGGGACATGGCCGCCGGTTTCGTAATACTCGCAGGCAACGCGCTGCTGGTCTCAGGTGAAGCCGCGTTCGGCCTTGGCCAGGCGCTCGTGCTGGGCGCAACCATCCTGTGGGCGGTCGAGTACGCGCTTTCGCGCAGGCTGATGGCAGATGTCCATCCCCAGGCAGTCATGGCGTCAAGGATGTTCTTCGGCTCCATGGTGCTGCTCGCGTTCCTCGCTGCCACGGGCTCGATTGGCGCCCTCTTCACGGCCAACGCGGAGATCGTCGGCTGGCTGGCGATAACCTCGCTGCTGCTCTGCGGCTTCCTTTTCACGTGGTACAACGCCCTGAAGAACCTGCCGCTCATGAAGGCAGCTGTGATATTCACTTTGGGCGGGCTGGTCACCGCCGCGCTCAACGCTGTCTTCCTTGCCAAGGCGGTGACGCTGGTGCAGGCAACAGGGCTCGTTCTCATACTTGGCGGCGTCCTCATGGCCGTGGGCCTCGCATCGCTCGTCCGCTCGTCGCTCAAGCTGCCGCAGGCGCTTCCCTGGCTGATCAAATGAACGGCGCGGAGCTGGCCGCGCGCTATGCGTTCCCTCCAAACAGCCTGCGGTATTGCGGCCAGCCGGCGTTCACCGGTGCTATGAGGTCCGGCCGGCAGCGTGCTCTGGAAAAAGAGCTGAAAAAGTTCACCGCCCATTACGGCTACCT
>CAZYGF010000134.1:0-3070 GCA_964647575.1 Microcaldota archaeon | reverse complement strand
AGCCTGGGCTTCTGGAAGGCATCATGCGCACCACTGACAAGGACGAAAAACACGCGCCGGCGAAGAGACTCTCCGCCAAAGAAGCTCAGACCGCATTCGCAAATCTCAGCCTCCGCGCTTCCAACCGCCTCTGGCACGCCCATACCGCGTCAATAGCTCACATCACATCAATCGATGGTTTCCGCACCTGGTGGAAGTCCGATGATGAGGATGTCCGGCGCCAGCACCGCGAACTGATTTGCGGGAAGGGAAGGACCGTCTGGCATGAAGGGAAGCCAGCTCTTCCGGAAGTCCTCACCAAAAGCGGCGAGGAGCTGGTGCGGCTGGCTAGGGGATTGGGCCTTCGCAAGGTTCCGCCTCTTTAGGCCCGCGATTCCCCTGTTTCCTTTACATTTATAATTACCTTTATACACATTTAAGCCCATGCGCAAAATGATGCAGATGCACCATCGCTCCACTGCGCCTGGTGAAAGCATGACTGCAACAGCAGCCGCATTACAAAGCTTCAAGGGCAAGGCCGGCCCGGAAACGCTGCAGGGCCTTAGCCCTGCTGCTGTCAAGGGGCTCAGCCGGCTTCTCAAAATCGAAACCCCACATTCGTGGATTTGCAGGAGGGGCTCCGGAACCCGGCTATAGTCAAACGCCTGAGGACCCGCTACGCCGTCAAGGAGATAAAGGAATTCGCCATCGCACATGGCATATACCAGGAGACCCTTTCTGACCTCGGCATGAGGCCTGCTGCCTTCAGGCGGGCTGCTGCCCTCACCGGAAAGCAGCTCCCGACCGTGCAGGACCTGCTGGACTGGTGCAAGAGGCGTCACACCCTGGACCAGGGCTTCGAGCCGAAGCCAGGCAGCACCGATGCGGAAATAGAGGGATTTGCCATAAGCCAGGGCCATGACAACCCTGCGCTCGCTTTCCTCAACCTCGGCGTGCGCGCCATAACCACCCTCAAAGCGCTCTATCATACGGAGGTGCCCTCCCTCCTTGACCTGAAACGCCTGGTTGCCGAACACCCCGTCAAGAGCGAGCGCGACGCCTGGCTCGTGATCCAGATGGACTGCGGGGGAAAGACCATTTTTGACATGGAATTTGTCATCTCCAATACGCCTGCCATAAAAACATCGCCCGTTTCACGGCCGGGAACAGGCGACCCCTCATATTTATAATTACCTTTATACATCACTTCACACATGCAAAAGCGAAAAATGGCGTACGCAAACGCAAATCCACCCAGCCAGCTCCTGCTCTTCAGGCCGCCAGCGGACAGCAATCTCGATTTCATCACCACGGCGCTCAGCCGTGCAAATGCCAACCTGGCTAAATATGCCCGTACCTCGAGGCGCATAAACCACCACATGGGCCAGATATCAATATGCGCCAGCGAAATTAGAAAGCGCAGCAGCCTGCTCGTTGAGACCCGCAGGGACTGATTACATTTGAAACAATGAGGCGGAAATCATGAATTATTTCAGCGGATACCTGGCAAACGCGGATAGGAGGTTGGCAGCGATACGGGCCCGCCACGCCGCCGAGGACGCGGCAGAGATTACGAAGCGCAACCGCAAAAGCAGGATGGGCGCGCCACTTACGGACGACCTGGACGGCCCGATACTGAGCAAGAAGAACTCCAGGGGCCCGGACGAATTCACCCGCAAGATCGCATGGGCCTGCGAGAAATCGCACGAAGACATGCCCTGGAAGGACATCGCCAGGCGGGCGATGGTGCAGACGACCGTGCTGAAGGCGCTCGTGAAGAGATACGAGGCGCTCGGCGGGATGGTCGATGGGGCAATCATGAATTCCGGGGAGCTCAGCATGAAGGTGGTGTCCGTGCTGGCCAAGCGCATGCGTGTGGCCGCGCCGTGCGACGCCGACCTGGTGAAGTGGCTGAAAACCAGCGGGGGACAGTCCTTCATCACCGGCATTTCGAACTCCGCCACTGACATAAAGGAATACGCAACAGGGCACGGCCTCCTGCAGGATGGCCTGAGCGACCTGGGCTTCTCCATGTCCGCGATACGGCGCATCGGCAAAATCGTGGGCAAGGACCTCCCCACCAGGGACGACGTGGCGACCTTCTTCGCGAGGTATCCGGACGAGAAAACGCAGATTGGCATCGCCGTTGACAAGGGGGTGGCCAGCCCCAAGTGCCTGCTCAGGCGCCTCAGGGAGAAGGTCCCGGTGCCTGACGAGAAGAAGACCGAGAGGCGCCTGGACGCGCTCGCCATCGCGGCAGAGGAGGCCGCATCCCGCAGCGGCCCCCTTGTTGAGAAATGCACGGGCTGATCCAGATGGACACGTCTGAGCGCAATGCACGGATAGTCGCCCTCCGGGAAAGGGGCGTCAGATACCGCGATATCGCACGCGTCTGCAACCTTACGCCGCAGGCCGCACGGCTTATTTTCGAGATGCACAAGGACCGCCAGGAAGAGAAGAAACATAACGTCCTCCGCGGCCTGGGCCTGGACACATATTCATACCACGTCATAGTAAGGATGACGGGCATAACCCACCCGACGCTCATCGACTTGCAAACCTTTATCAAGAGTCATGCGGATTGGAAATTGTGCATCAGGCGCGCAAGGGGCGGCGGCCCTGCAACGGCCAGAAAAGTCGAGGACTTTGCCCGCGCGCATGGCATACTCAGCTGATCACATGGCAACGTGCATGCGGTGCGGGAACTGCTGCACCCGCTTCGGGGTGTGCGTCACTCCCTTTGACATCCACCGCATTTCCAAATTGACCGGGATGGACGCATCCGATTTCGTCGCCGTGATAGACGACCCGCACGAGAGGGAAAGGCATGAGCCTGCGATTAATATATCCGGAAAGTGGTCGCTGCTCGTCCTCAAATGGAGAAAGGACCGTATCTGCATGTTCTATGGCACTGACAAATGCCTGATTTACGGCGCCAGGCCGATGCTGTGCATGACCTACCCTTTCGTCCTGACGAAGCACGAGATAGCGGACATAAAAGGCAGGGTGTGCCCCAGGGCATGGAAGCCATCTGACCATCGGCAGTATCTGGCTGACCTTAAGCAATACCACCGCGAAGTGGAGCTTTACA
>CAZYGF010000133.1:0-3117 GCA_964647575.1 Microcaldota archaeon | reverse complement strand
GGCGTTCACGGTCATAGGCAACGAGCCCATGGTGCTCCGCGAATCGTTGCTCTCCGAATACATGGAGATCGGCAGGAAGATAAGCGAGACCTCGTTCGACCTTTTCGGCGGCCTGATAGGGCCGTTCTGCGTGGAGACCATAATCACAGAGGAGCTCGATATATACGCCTTCGAGGTCAGCGCGCGCATAGTGGCAGGGACGAACCTCTACCCCGAGGGCTCGCCCTACTCAGTATATTACTATGACGAGCCCATGAGCACTGGCCGCAGGATAGCCCGCGAGCTCAAGCACGCCGCGAAGCTCGGCCGGCTCAAGGATATCGTTTACTAGCAAGGGCGTAAAACGGGCAGTATTTCCCGAAGAAGCTCTCGCAGCTGTAGACCGTCTCGATGCTAAAATGCCGCGAGAAGACGCGGTCGGCCTCTTCCTTCGTTGGCAGGTGCATCACTACGCTGAAACCGCCCCAGAGGACGTTGAAAATTTCAAATTCCTCATCGGTGAGCAGGCCCTCTTCATGCTTCTTTTTCAGATGGGCCTGCATCACTTCTATCCCGTCAAAAGTCCAGTCTTCCTTCACGAAATGCTGGAGGAAAGGGCAAGCGAGCGACTCGAATGCGTCAATCCCTTTCCGCTCCCTATGCTCGCGGACGAGTTCTTCAAAGTCAGGGTAGGCGCCGGGCACCCGCATGTAGAGGCGCTGGAACGCCCTTCCTCCTTTTTTCAGCGCGCCGGCCAGCTTCGCTGCCACTCCATCCCAGTCCTTCGCCGGAAGCATGTTGAAGGAAAGGTCGCCGAGTATCACGTCGTATTTCCCATCAAGGGGCATCTCACGCCAGTCCGCATTGACGAGTTTTGATTCGTCCCGGTGCTTCATGTGCGCTTTGAACTGCTCGAAGCTCAAAGGAGCGTAGTCCACGCACGTGGTGTCTATCCGGTATTTCATCGTCAGGTCGCGAAACTCGGGCGTGGAGCCGAGGATGAGCGCCTTTGCGCCGCTGCCCAGCGCCGCGACGTATCCCTCTATGAAACGCAGGTCTGAAGCGCACGGCCTCCCGGGAGGAGTGTAAAGGTGCCAGACGTCCTGCAGATTCCATTTGCCCGCCATGTCATCACCAATGTGCAATCGCCTTCAGATGCTGTCCAGAACCCCCAGTTTGAGCGCGAAAAAGGGGTAAAGGTCATGCAGTTCCAGCCCCGGGTGCATCTCCTTCCCCAGTTCCACGAGCTTTTTCTCAACCGGAAGAGCAAGCAGGCCTTCCGTTTCCCTTCTCCTGGCGCCCGCGCCTGTCATTAAAACGATGAGCCTTGCGTCAACTCCGCTTTCCCTGAGCGTGGCGACGAGTTCCTGTTTGCTTGCAATCCCGAGGTATTCATCCGCATCCGATATTACCACGTTCAGCCTGAGGTCCGATGGGATATCCGGCAATTTCACGGCCGTCCTTCCGTTCCCGGCATCCCAAATCCACGACATGGCCTGCGAGGCCGCAACACACCATCCTGCCGTTACGCCGGCGTACAGCTGCGTTGTGCGGACGAAGGCGATGAATTCCGCGCTCTTCTTTTCCGTTTCCCATTTTTCGTGGTGTATTTCCGGGTGGAACAACTTTGGTGCGAAAAGGGCGACCCTGCCGCTGCGCTTCGCGACCTGGGCCAGTACCCCGATTTCGCTTAGCTTATCCAGGCCTGCCACAATCGCATAAGTGCCGTAAGAGTGCCCTGCCACCAGCGGCTTTAGGCCTGCGAACTCCGCAGCGCCCTCCTTTATGATACCCGCGAGCGTCGTGACTGCCTCTTCCGTAAGGGCAGATGGAGAAAGGACATAGCCGGCATTCAGCCTCGCGTATCTCTCAGCCATTGCCGGATTATCAATACTGACGCCTGCAAGCTCAGCCAGGGCATTTATCTCCCCGGCATCCTTGAACCTGTTAAACTTGACCGCCACCACGCTTCTGTTGCCGCCCACTTGGCGCAGGTACTGCACGCCGAAATCTCCAGACGGTAGGCCACCGATGCATACCCTGATGCTGTCCGGACTTCCTTTGGATTCGACCAGTCCCAAGAGCGCCGGATTTTTTTCACCGACGATTTTCAGATGCATGACCTTCCCCTTCTCAGGGCAGATGCGGTATCGTTGCATGCATTATTCTGCGTTAAACCGGTATTTAAAAATTTATACTACTAAATAGTAGGATAATGTTTGAATCCCTGCTGGAGGAATCCGGCCTTACGAGGAATGAGGCAAAGGTCTATCTCGCATTGCTTAGGCTAGGCACGACCACAACCGGCCCACTGATACGGGAGACCGGCCTGCACGGCCCGCGCGTCTACGAATCACTGGAGCGGCTCACAGGCAAGGGGCTTGTTTCATTCGTGATGAAAAACAGGAGAAAATATTTCGAGGCAGCGGACCCGGAGCGGCTCATGGACCTGATGAGCGAGAAGGAGAAGCGGCTTGCCGAAGCATTGCCGCGGCTCAAGGGAATGCAGACACTGGAAGAGAAAAAGGAGGCTGCAACGGTCTTCCAGGGAAAGCGCGGCCTCAGGACCCTTCTGGACTACATACTAGCGGAAACAAAAGGCGGCAGATACGCTGATTTCGGGGTGAGCGGCCTTTTGCGGGATGTCATGGGAGAGCTGTATTTTGACCGCTGGCAGGCCAAAAAGAAGGAATGGGGGATAAGAAGTCGGTGCATCTTTGAGGAGAAAGTCCGAGGCTCGGAACTCCATAAAAGATATTTCGGTTCGGCCAGGTTTATCCCATCTAGGTATCACTGCCCGTCGGATACATTCATCTTCAAGGATCAGATTGCCATATTCATGTGGACTGCAGACCCGCTCACCGCGGTCCTTATTAAGGACAGATCAACGGCAGACGGCTACAAGAAAATATTCGAATTGATGTGGGCTAACGCTGAGAGATGAGGATTCTTATGCTAATCTCTGAATTTGCCGGTAGCACCCAACTTTTATATATCAACGGCAGATATGCATCTGATTACAATGGGTGAAAAAGACCACGTGCCGAAACACATCGCTATAATACCCGACGGAAACCGCAGATGGGCGAAGAAGAAGGGCATCAGCAGGCAGGAGGGCTACGCCATCGGGATACAGAA
>CAZYGF010000132.1:0-3146 GCA_964647575.1 Microcaldota archaeon | reverse complement strand
GCGACGAGGTTTATGACCGAGATGCACTTGACCGGGCATTTCTTGACGCACAGCCCGCAGCCTATGCACAGGGGTTCGGATATCGCCGGGAAGACGGTGTCCTTCTCCGTGACGATGCATTCCTCGCCCATGCGGTTGGGCGGGCAGACCTTCTCGCAGACGTAGCCGCACCGTATGTTTATGCACACGTCGCGGTCTATGACTGCCACTCTCGTCGTCATGATAATCAGCAAATCATTCAGCGATTGGGCTTAAAATAAGTGCGGAGGCACGGAGATGTTGGCGCCATAGCTGTTAAGCAGGGCGACCATCTCGTCTATTCTGTTCCTTCGTGATTCCAAGTATCGCTGCTCGTCGTTCGCTGAGTCGAGGTTCTCGCTCCGCTGTGGCAACCTCGCCTTCAGGTCTGCAATCAGTCTCCCCACGGTCCAATGGTCGACTTCGGACTTCACATCCGCGCCTTTCTGCAGCGCATTCCTGGCGTCATTCAAGTCGAGGAAAGCCACCGCGTGGTGGAGGCGCCGGTTCAGTGCGTCTTGCGCGATGGTTTGGCTTAATGTACTGGAGCGCACCACAATCCCGGCGCCGTGAGCGTTAAGGCGCGATAAAATCCATTCCAATGCTTCCTTCCGCCCGCTGTCTCCCGGTGCTATCTTCCCCCTTGCCATTTCCACCCTCTGCGCCAGTGTCAGGCCCTCAAAGGTTGATTTGACGTTTGCCCCGCATAACAGCAGGCTGCCGACCTCCTTTTTGTCCAATGCGCTTACCGCACGATGGAGGGCCTCGACAGTGTTTTGCCGTGGAATCCCGTCCTCGGCGCTCCATTTTTTGGGAATGTCGGGTTCATGGTAATGCTGAAAACTTCTGCCCCTGTAATAGTCCTTGGGCGGCGGCCTCGTCTTGTTCCCGTTCTTTACGGTCATCGCAGCCAGTTTCTTCGGGTCAATATCCATGCCAAAACCCCATCAACGTTATCACAGCCTCGCGCCGTATTGCGCCAGTATCCGAAGCATCTGCTTCATTGCCTCTTCCTCGCGGTCGCGGACCAGGCCAATCAGCCCCTCCCGGGGCTTCATCCTCTGCTTTCGTTCACCTATCCTGTGCTTCAGCGTCATGCCCTTGACTGTCGAATGGACGTTTGCGTGCAGGCCCAGCGCTTCGAGCGCGCCCGTGCAGTTCAGGGAGCTCACCGCCTGGTGCAGTGCGGTGTCCACGTCCACCTGCGTGACTGTATCACAAGCCCGGAAATGCATTGCTGCCGGCGTGGGAAGACGCCCGGCCCATACCTGGTCCGGCTGCCTCGCCCTCCACGTGTATACCGCAGTGCGCCGGTTGGCTTTCGGCCAATTAAATTTCACCGCCATTCAGCCACCCGCCCCCTTTCCATGATCAGTAACCTCTGCATATCGTCAGCAGGTCTATCACCTGCCAGTTCTTGTTCCGGTGCAGCCGCGCCCAGCCGCAGGCATCTATGTTCAGGTCGTCCTCGAGGCGGACATATTCCCGCAGGCCAGCGTTGCCATACGCGAATTTCGCGAGCAGCACCAGGTCGAGCACGTTCTTCGCCCTTCCTTTGAACGCCTCCTCTATCAGCGGCGTCCAGCCGTTACTGTCGCGCTCGGTGAGCCAGCGCCGTGCCGCGGCCTTGTCCCTGATGCCAGGGATCGCGCCCGGCGTCTTCCGGCTCCAGTATGGCTGCACATGCATGCGCTAACTGTGATTAGAAATGTTTTAAAGGGGGTTCGTCATGTCCCTGAACAGCGCCACCCTGAAGCCGTGCAGTTCCTGCAGGAACCCGTGCTCTGCGAAGGCCGAGCCATTGCCGTTCTTGCTGATGACCATGGTCTCGTTGATCTTCAGTTCATCCGCCCGCGCGGCCACGGCGCCCACCAGCGCCGATTCCGCGTTCTCGACGATGGCATAGAGGTTCCTCACCTCTGCCAGCCGCCTAGAATAAACCGCAAGGAATCCCATGCCGATTATCCCATCTCCGGCGTGCTGCCTGTAGACGAATGCGTTGCCCTCCCTCATGTCCTGGAGAATCTCGGCTGTGCTTCTCGGGATGAGCTCGCCTGCGTGTTCACCCCCGTTCATAAGGCTGTGCAGGCTGCCCACGTCCTGCATGGTCGCGTTTTCCACATGTTCGTCAAGCCGGCCCTGGCTTGCGCCCATCTTCCTGAACAGGGCGGTCTGGAAGCCGCTGCGCTTCCCGAAACCGAATCTGGCGAACCACTTCTCGTTGTCCTGCCTGGTGATGGCCAGAACTTCCTTTATGCCGAGATTTTTCGCCGTTTTCAGGGCCTTTGTTATCAGCCCGGTCCCAGTGCCGGCGTTGCGGAAGCCCTCGTGCACGTAGAAGCTCCTTATCTCTGCGAGCGCGTCAGAATAAACAGAGAGGAACGTGATGCCGCTTATGCTGCCTTTGGTCCGGTGGACGAACGCGCCGCCCAGCTTTATGTCCGCACTGACCTCCCCCGCGCTCCTCTGGACGAGCTTGCCCTCTTTGGCTCCCCGCCCTATCAGCGCCATTATGGGCCCTAGGTCGTCAATCTTCGCTACTGCTATCCCGTCGGCAAGCGGCTGCCTGGCCCTGAATCCGGCATCCCGCGCTGCAGCATCTGGTCTGGTCCGCCTCCTCATCATGGGGATTGTTGGCCGCGGACTTCGTATTTAAAAATTGCGGAATAAATGTTACACTTGCCCGGCCAAATGTTACAAATGTAACGCCGCTCCCGCAGCAAAGCCTTTAAATTGTTGAGCGGGTTATCAGCTCCTGACGTTGCCCGTCACTTCGGGCAGCACCCAGCGACTACATCGAGAGGTGGGACACATGGAAGGACCAGGGATTGAAGAGACGGAAGAGATCGCAGAGGAAAGCGAGGAAATCGCGGAAGAAGTGGAAGTGGCGCGCGAGATGGCAGGCCCGGGCGAGGCTGTTAACGCGGCAGCCGGAACGCCGAGAATGCCCGAAGCGCCCAGGCGCGACGGCAACACCGTCTACGTGGGCAAGAAGAGCACCATGGGCTACGTGCTCGCGGTTGTCACACAGTTCAACAACGGCGCCCCCGAGGTGTGCATCAAGGCCAGGGGAAAGCTCATATCCAGGGCGGTGGACGTGGCCGAGATCGTGCGCCACAGGTTCATGC
>CAZYGF010000131.1:0-3156 GCA_964647575.1 Microcaldota archaeon | reverse complement strand
TCTTCACCAGGTCGCCGCGGATGTAGGAATTCTTTTCCGACGAATAGACGAGCGTGTCGCTGTCGGCCAGGCGCACGAAGAACCAGTCGTCCGTGAGGAAGTTGTATCGCCTGTCAAGCAGGAGGCCGTAGGTGAGCGTGGTCTTGCCGCTGCCGGACGGGCCGATGAGCGCGACGCCCCGGCCGTGCATGTCGATGAATGAGCCGTGGACGGAATATCGCCGGTGCTCGGACATGAAGTCTTCCAGGAAATCCGCCACAAGCGCGAGCGCGATGCTCTTTATCCAGCCGTAGTAGTTGCAGCCCTCGACAATCACGGTTTTCGACGCCGGCTCGTAGCGCACGCGCAACCGTTTGCCCCCGCAACCGACCGCGAAAAGCCGGGCATGCGGCCTTATCCAGTCCGGCATGAGGTCGAAGTTGTCCTCCCACATGTCCTTGAAGTCGTGGCTGTCGGTGAAGAGCTTCACGCACGTCCCGTGTATCACCGCCTTGCGCTCGTAGAGCTGCGGCGAGTAGATGCGCTCCATGAGCTTCTCCTTCGCCGCAGGGGAGATGAGCCCGACTTTGTATCCCGAGGCCATGCTGGAGATGGGGAAAGCAGTTATTTATTACTGCCGACAGCTTCACTCCCGGAACGGATTGAATTCGTGCGGCCTTTTCCAGTGGTCCAGCACGACCTGGGTCAGCGTGTTGGCGACAACGTCGTTTTCCTGGATCTTCCTCACCATCTCCGTCAGCTCCTTGTCGTTCCGTATCCTGGCCATGGCCAGGGCGTCGTACTCGCCGGTGATGAACATGAGCGACACGATGCAGGGCAGGCGGGCAAGCGGCTTGAGCCGCTCTTCCCAGTCTTTGCCAGTGCGCACCTTGATGAGCATCAGGACCTCGGTTGAGTATCCCACTTTGCCGTAATCCACTATGGCGGTGGATTTCACGATTGTGCCGTTCTGCCTGAGCCTCTTCAACCGTGCTAAAAGGGTGTTCGGATGGATGCCCAGCCGCCTCGCAAGCTCCTTTGCGCGGACGTTGGAGTCGTCTACAATCTCCGCCAGTATCGCCCTGTCTATATTATCAGGCCCGCCAGGCCGGCCCGTGCCCAATTTTCCCATATTAATACCCCCACAATCACACATGAAAGCAGTTTTCACATGATTATACCTTTTTTAAGTGAAAACCACTTATTTTTTTCATATTTCTTTGCGATATAACATAAGTTGCGCTGTTTTCATATATAAATGTTACCATTAAAAAACGGTGAAAATGTTCTTTGTGTATATAAATGTTGCTGTGTGGAACTGTGGCAATGAGCAGGAGGGCATTCCCCGCCGACGCTGACCGCTCATTTTTATAAAGCAGCGCTCCAAACTCATGCCATGGGATTCCTGCTGGAGCTGTACAGGCTCACGCGCTTCGAGCATGCGCTCATGCTGGCGTTCGCGGTCCTCATCGCCGAGGCCATAGCCGGCGGGCTGCCGCCCATCGCCTTGCTGGCCATCTCCCTGCTGGTGCCGATCCTCAGCGAGATGGGCTCATTCGCGCTCAACGACTACATGGACGTGGAGACGGACAGGCTCAACAGGAAGAACCGGCCGCTCGTGAAGGGCACGATTCCGCGCACGTTCGCGCTGTGGTTCTCGCTCGCATGCATAGCGCTCTCCACTGCGCTCGCATATCTCATAAACACGCCCGCGTTCCTCATCGCCCTGGTTTTCAACGCGCTGGCGATCGCGTACAACTGGAGGCTCAAGGACCTGCCGCTGGCCGGCAACGCCTACATAGCGCTGACCATGGCCATACCCTTCGTGTTCGGCAACTACGTCGTTTCCGCAGCGCTCTCGCCTGCCAACCTTTCGCTCGCGCTCCTCGCCTTCGTCGCAGGCCTCGCGCGCGAGATAATAAAGTCCATTCAGGACGTCGAGGGCGACGTGGCCGCGCGCGGTTCGCGGACGCTGCCTGTAATAATAGGGAAGAAGGCGTCGCTCGCCATGGCGCTCGTGCTCTACCTGCTTTTCATACCCCTGAGCGCGCTCCCGTTCCTCATGGGGCTGCGGCCCTCGGCCGTCCCGCTCGCGCTCATCGCCATCGCTGACGCGATCATCCTCCTCGTCTGCTGCCTGCTCGCGGCAAAACAGGATTTCAGGTTCGCCCGCAACGCCACCCTCGCTGCATTCGGACTCGGCATGCTAGGCTTCCTCCTCTCGGTGTTGTAGTCCGGGGACGAATGACGTGCAAAATGTGGTTTTTTCAGGCAGATGACGAAGGGGCATATGGCAGGTTTATAAATGAAGAGCAGGTGAGCCAATCCACTCCCATAGAGGTGATATACGAAATGGCAGGTAAAACAGTAGTGAATTACGGGGAATACGCGTTCCTCGGTGGCGTATTGCTGGCCTTCGTGATTGGCGTGATGTCCAGTCTTGTGCCGGCGGGCATAATGCCGCTGCTCATAGCACTCATGTTCGTGCTCGGTGTGGTAGTGGGTGTAGTCAACATCCAGGAGAAGGAGGTCAACAGCTTCCTTATAGCGACCATTGCGCTGCTCCTGGCGACGACGTCCTGGAACACGCTGCTGGCGGCGACGCTTGGCCTGTTCGGGACCATGGGCAACACCCTGGCCATACTCATCGCAGGCTTCACAGGCACCCTGGTGGCGTTCATCTCGCCTGCGGCGTTCATCGTGGCCCTGAAAGCGCTGTACAAGCTGGCCAAGCCGGACTGATACTTTTCTTTCTTTTTACAGGGATGGCGCGTCGCAGCGGCTTCCGCTGCGGCCACCTCCATCCTTTTAAAATGTTCCCGAATGTTAATACTAACGCTCATTGATTAGTTCCCGCCATGCGATTGTTCGGCTGTGCGGGGGCGAGCCAAGGTGGCGAAATGGAAAAAGACAACCAGGTTCTTCTCTCTTTGATAGAGAGTCTGATGAAATCGGGGAAGCCCCTCTGGAGGAAGGTGGCAGACGAGCTGTCGCGCCCCAAGAGGCAGAAGGTAGAGGTCAACCTGAGCAAGCTCGACCAGTATGCCAGCGACGACGCGACCGTAATCGTGCCGGGCAAGGTGCTGGGCGCGGGCGCGCTCTCGAAGAAGATCACGGTCGCCGCGTTCTCGTTCAGCGGGAGCGCGCGGAAGCTCATAGGCGCGGCAGGCGGCAGGG
>CAZYGF010000130.1:0-3167 GCA_964647575.1 Microcaldota archaeon | reverse complement strand
ACATGTCCAGCAGGTCAGACAGCTTCGCGTTGATGAAGCCGGACTGGCACTCGCCCGCCGCGGCCTTCACAATGAAAGTTTTCCCGCATCCTGGAGGCCCGTACATCAGTATGCCGCCGCCCCCCAGCTTGCCGTACTTGCGCGCGAGCTCAGGGTTGCGCATGGGGTAGACGACCGCCTCGCGGATATCCTCCTTCATCTTCGCCATGCCAGCGACGTCGTTGAACGTCATGTTGGGCTTCGTGAGCATCTTTATGTCCGCGGTCCCGCCCTCGCCGCCGCCCTTGCCCTCCTGGTCCTTCTTGGCCTTCGCGCTCTCGAGGTGCGTCTTCGCCTCGGTCAGCTCAGGGTTCAGCTCCAGCGCCTTCTGGTAATCGGTGATGGCGCTGGATATGGAGCCGGCGTATTCGAATGCCAGCCCGCGGAGGTGGTATGCCTCCGCGAAGTCGGCCTTGAGCTTGATCACCTTGGTGAAGTCATCCACCGCCTTCTCGTACTCCTCGACGGAAGCGTATGAGAGGCCGCGGTTGTAGAACGCCTTGAGGTAGTTCGGGTTGAGCGCGATTGCCTTGTCGTAGTCCTTTATGGCGCTCTGGAAGTCCTGCTTGCGGTAGAACGCGTCGCCCCTGTTATTGAATATTATCGGGTTCTGGGGGTCCAGCTCCATCGATTTCGTATAATCGGCAACGGACTTGTCGAAGTTCTTCAGCTGGTAGTAGGACAGCGCGCGGTTGAAATACGCCTCGGAGAACACCGGGTTGAGCAGTATGGCCATGTTGTAGTTCTCTATGGCCTTGTCGTAGTCGCCCTTCTCGTAGTAGTCGTTGCCCATCTGATAGTATGTCTTCGCGTCTGTAGGATTTGGCTTCCGGTCTACCATCAGTGTCACTTTCCAATAACGATGTGCTGGTATCTTTTTAAGCTTTCCAAATTGGCCGCATGCCGGCCCGCTGGGCGTTCATAGCCTGGAGGCCCTGCCCGCAGCCAGGCGCTCCTCAATGCGGAGCAATTGGTTGTACTTCGCAGTCCGCTCGCCGCGCGCGGGCGCGCCGGTCTTTATCTGGCCCGCGTCTATGCCGACCGCGAAATCCGCAATGAAACAGTCCTCGGTCTCGCCTGACCTGTGGCTGACCACTATGCCAAGGCCGTTATTCCTGCACATCCTCGCCGCGTCGAGCGCCTCGCTCACGGTGCCTATCTGGTTTATCTTCAGCAGCAGCGCGGTCATGGATTTCGCTTCTATCGCCCTGCGGATGCGCGCCACGTTGGTGACGACGAGGTCGTCGCCCACTATCTGCACATCGGGCAGTTCCTTCACGAGCGCTGCGAACGCGCCGAAGCTCTCCTCGTGGAACGGGTCCTCGATGCTCTTTACCGGGTATGCCTTGGCCAGATCCACGTAGTAGTCTATGAGCTCGTTCTCCCTGAGCTTCTTGCCGTCTATGGAATATGAGCCGTTGTCGTGGAACGACGACGCGGCCGCGTCCAGCGCGAGCCCGCACCTGCCGGTGTATCCGGTCTCTTCTATCGCCAGGACGAGGGCGTCCAGCGCCACGTAGGTGTTGTCTATCGGAGGGGCATAACCGCCCTCGTCGCCCACGTTCCTTGCCGCTGGCCCGTGCTTTGCGGCCAGCTGCTTGCCGAGCACGTGGTAAACCTCGGATGCCATCCTCAGGCGCTCTGCGAACGTGTTCGCCTCAGGGATTATCATGAACTCCTGCACCGCCAGCTTCCCGCCGGCGTGCTTGCCGCCGTTTATGATGTTGAACATCGCCCGGGGGAGCGTATTCCCGCCGAGATATTCGTGCAGCATCTTGCCTGACGCGGAGCATGCGGCGCGCATCATCGCCATGGACACCGCGACCATGGCGTTCGCGCCCAGCCTGCTCTTGTCCCTTGTGCCGTCCAGCTCGCGCATCTTCAGGTCTATGGCAGCCGGCTCGTCAAGGTCCATGCCAGCCAGCGCAGGCCCGATTATGTTGTTGACGTTGTCAACCGCCTTGAGGACGCCCTTCCCCATGTAGCGCACGCCGCCATCGCGGAGCTCGCACGCCTCGTGCCTGCCTGTGGACGCGCCGCTGGGCGCTGCGGCGCTGCCGAAGCCGCCCTCTGCCGCCACGTCCACTTCCACGGTCGGGTTGCCGCGCGAATCCAGTATCTCCCGTGCCCATACGGCTTCAATCTTCATGGAAAGCGCTTCTGCGATAACCCTTATTTACCTTGCGGACAAAAGCCATCACAGAGGGCGGGCCATGGAACTCATCGTTGACAGCGAGAGGAAGAGGATGCGGCACTCCGGCAGCGTGGGCGCATTGCTGAAGAAGCTCGGCGTCATGCGCGAAGAAGTGGTCGTCAAGGTTAACGGCAGGCTCGCGCCTGAGACGCACGACATAAAGGCGAGCGACAGGGTGGAAGTAATCAAGGTCGTCTTCGGCGGGTAGGGGAAATGCAGAAGAAGGATAACGGGCTGGCTGGAACATGCAGGTGCGGCAGGGATGCCGTGGCTTATCTCCATTATTCGTGCCAGCACATGTGCGCCCAGCATTTCGTCCGCATGTTCGACAGGCGCTTCAGGAAGACCGTGCGCCAGTTCTCCATGTTGAGGAAGGGCGACCGCGTCGCAGTGGGGCTGTCCGGCGGCAAGGACAGCTGCGTGCTCCTGCACTCGCTCGCGGAACTGAAAAAAGATTTGCCGTTCGAATTGGTGGCGATAACCATCGACGAGGGGATTGCCGGCTACAGGAGCCGGACATTGCGCATCGCGAAGCGCGAATGCGAGCGGCTCGGCGTGGAGCACGTGGTGCGCAGATTCGAGGACGAAGCCGGGAAAACGCTAGACCGGCTGGTGAAAAGGGAGGACAGCGCGCTGCCGTGCACCCAGTGCGGAGTCCTGCGGCGCTACATGCTCAACAAGGGCGCGCGCGAGGCGGGCGCGGACAAGCTCGCCACAGGGCACAACCTCGACGACGTGGCGCAGACGGTCCTGATGAACATCATGCGCAACGAGCCGTCGCGGCTCGCGCGCTTCAACGAGCCGCTGGTGAAAAGCGGCAGGTTCGTCCGGCGCATACGGCCGCTCATGCTCACGCCGGAGAAGGAGAACGCGATTTATGCGATGCTGAAGGGCATCGAGCTGGAGCGCGTGGAATGCCCGTACGCGCACACCG
>CAZYGF010000129.1:0-3179 GCA_964647575.1 Microcaldota archaeon | reverse complement strand
CGCGGTAGCCGACGACCTCGGGCGTGGGCAGCTCTATCTTGTCCTTCTGGCCGCCGGGGTACATCCTCTCTTCCGTTTCGTAGGTCTTGAACATGCATATCCTGTGCAGGCCGCGGTCTATGGACGAGCGGTTGACGACTATGGCATCGGCCATGTTGTAGCCGTGGTAGCTGGTGAGCGCGACCACGCAGTTCTGGCCGGCTGACTTCTCGCGCAGCTTGAGCGCCTTGTAGATGCTGGTCTGCACCAGCGGCTCCTCAGGGTAATACATTATGTAGCCGCGAGTGTCGTAGCGGTGGCTGAAATTAGTGGCGTAGACGCCCAGCGACTGCTTGGCCATGGCGCATGCCATGGTGATCCTCGGGCCTGAGTTGTGCTCCGGGTAGGGAAGCACGCCTGCGACCACGCCGAACAGGTTCGACGCATCCACTTCAAGGTGCGTATGCTCCGGCGTGAGGTCCTTCTCCTTTATGCAGATGAGGCAGTTCTCCTCCTCCTGGGCGTCCAGGTATTCTATGATGCCCATCTTCACCAGGTGGTTCCAGTTGAGCTCGTTGCTGCGTATCCTGGCGAGCACCTCTGGCGTGAGACGGGACTTGCCGTTCTCGACGACGATGTACGGCCGCCTCACACGGCCCTTGTCCGTGAGTATGTGGAGCTCATTGAGCTTGTGGCTGTAGTGGATGTTCACCTGGTTGCTGAGCTCGTTCATGCGCCGGCGCTCGCGCAGCCGGTGGGACAGGCTTCTGCCGTCCGGGTGGTAGCCCACCAGCCTGCCATTCAGGAATATAGCCGTCTTTTCCCCTGGAAGCCTTCTCCTGCGTTTGACCATGACAATCACCTATACCTTCACGTCGTACGACTTCAGCACCCGCTCGATCTCCGCCTCGTCCACGCCGATTGAGACCTCTGCCATGACCGCCAGGTTCTTCACCAGCGAACAGCTCGGCCCTTCAGGCGTCTCGTTCGGGCACAGCTTGCCTATGTGCGTGCCGTGGAGGTCCCTCGCCTTGAAGTGCGGGTGCTTCTTGCTCAGCGGGGAGATTATCCTCCTAAGATGCGATATGGTGGAAAGGTAGCTCACGCGGTCGAGCAGCTGGGACACGCCGGTCTGGCCTGCGACCCAGTTGCCCGTGGCCATGGCGTATTTTATCCTGTCGCCCATGGCGTCCTGCCTGATGAGCGTGTGCACCTGGAGCCTGCGGCCGCGCGCATCGGCGCGCGATGCCTGGTAGACCAGGTCCTTTATGAGGAACTGGAACGCGTAGCGGAACAATTCCTCCATCAGGTCGCCGGCCAGTTTCACCCGCTTATTCGCGTAGTGGTCCTTGTCGTCCGGCGTGACCTCGTGATACGCCACGCGCGTCGCGCGCTCGGCCATCTTCACCAGGTATTTCGCCTTGTCCTGTCGCGCCGATGGCGAGACGCCCAGGTGCGGGAGCATGTAGTTGTCGAGGAGGTTCTCCATCCTGCTGAGCCTGAATTCCGGCGGCTGGCCCGGCGAGAGCTTCCTGCTCAGCGCATCCACCGCCTCTTCCCTGTTCCTTGACTGCTCGTTCTCGAGGTTGAGCACCACGTCGTTCTTCATGTGCCGCTCCGGCGAGAACGCGGACATTATCTCGCCGTCCCTGTCCATGCCCAGGACCCGGAGGAGCTGGACGAGCGATATGCCGGACGGAGTGGAAGGGAACTCGACGGTGTAGATGCCGTCGTTGTTGCGCTCGACGACGCAGCGTGCCCTGAAGCCGTAGTAGGTGGAGAATATCTTGGACACGATGCCGCCGCGCTCCTTGGTCACCATGAGCTTGTTCGGCACGAGATCCTCTATGGACGTGAGCACGCGCTCGCTGCCGTTGATTATGAAGTATCCGCCCGGGTCCTCGGGGTCCTCGCCGTTCTCCATGAGCTCCTCCCTCCTCATGTTGGAGAGGTAGCACAATTTGGACTTGAGCATGACCGGCAGCTCGCCGATGAACACATCAGAGTATACCGGCCGCTCGACGCCGTTGAAGACAGGGATTATCTCGAGGAATATGGGCGCTGAATAGCTGAGGTTGCGGAGCCTGCACTCGTTCGGCAGGATCTGCCTGTAGCCCCCCTTGACCTCGTAGTACCTGGGCTGCTCGATGCGGACCTTGCCCAGCTTGAGCTCGAACCCTTCCACGTTCGTGGATATCTTGCCGATCCGGTCTATGACCTGCTGTATGCCGCCCTCGACGAACTTGTTGTATGACTGGAGCTGCTGGTTGACCAGCGTGTTCACCTTAAAATAAGATTCCATCAGACCTTCGACCATTAAGCACACCTCTTTTGATACCAACCCCGGGAACTGAGCGACTGAAAAATCAATCCTCGACGATGACACGGTAGCCGGAGTACTTCACTGTGCCGTCGTTTCTCTCTATGCGTATGACATCCCCGGCCTTGGCCTTCAGCGCCACCGCTGCCGGGTCTGTTGAGAACATCTTGGGAAGCTGGTCTTCGGTTATTCCGTATCTCTTGAGGACCTTCGTCTTCTCGGCCTCTCCGAGGACCTTCATTTCAGGGATAAGATGATGGGACAATACGTCTACTGTGGGGACAGTTGGCTTCTTCAAGCAGGACCACCTATGATAAAACCAGAGCCAGCGATTGCGCTAGCGTTCCGGGTATGAGAAGTATCAATAGAAATGTTTAAAAAATGACGCTTCCGGGCCGGCCGGCGTGTCAGGGCAGTAGTTTCTCTGCCTCGGCGTAAAACTCCCGCAGGAACTGCCGCAGCCGCTGGACGGCCGAGTCCGGCAGGCCCAGCTTCTTTGCCGCGAGGAAGACCGCCTCGGGCTCATTTCCGATGGCCAGCTTTTCGCGCAGCATCTCTTCCTGCTTCTCCGGGTCACGCTCACCATGGACGTCGGCGATGTCCATCACCATGCCGTCAGCGTCGCACCGTTTCTTTAACGTATCCTGCAGCCGCTGTATAGCCGCGGCCGGGAGGCCCAGGTTCTTTGCCGCCTGGAAGACTACGCCGGCCGGAAGCCCCACGAGGTTCAGATGGGCGCGCAGCATGCTTTCCCTGTCCTGCATATTGAGCGGCGCGCCCTGCGTTGTCAGCCCCAAAGCATCCATCTGTTCATGACGCCTCTGTATCCCGGCAGCTGGGCACTCTGTTCCGCCTGATCCGGCAGCGGCCTGCAGCCGCT
>CAZYGF010000128.1:0-3182 GCA_964647575.1 Microcaldota archaeon | reverse complement strand
TTGTGCGTAACGAACAGGATGGTTTTCCTGGTTTTCATCCATATCTGCTGGAGCTCCAGATGGAACCTGTCCCTCGTCTGGGCGTCCAGCGAAGCGAAGGGCTCGTCCATGAGCAGGACGTCCGGCTCCATGGCGAGCGCCCTGGCGAGCGCCACCCTCTGCTTCATTCCGCCTGAAAGCTCATGCACGAAAGAATCCCTGAAGTGCGAAAGCCGCACAAGAGCCAGGTATCCCATCGCGCGCCTGCGCCTCTCCGCCTTCTCCACACCCTTCATCTTGAGCCCGAACTCCACATTCTCTATGGCGCTGAGCCAGGGAAAAAGAGCAGCCTCCTGGAACATCACCACCCTGTCCGGTGCAGGCCCCCCAATCTCCCTTCCGTCCACCAGCACCCGCCCGCGGTCCGGTTTCACCAGCCCAGCAATGGCGTTGAGTATGGTGGTCTTGCCACAGCCGCTGGGGCCGACGATGCACACGAATTCCCCTGGCTTTACGTCTATGTCCACGCCTTCAAGTGCGGTGAGCCTGCCTTTGCCCATGGGGAATCCTTTGCATACGCCCTCGAGCTTGATTTTCTCCGCCTGGGGCCTGGTCATCGGTTCCCAGCTCCGGTTTCCGGCCGCCCTCTCATCCTATCTCCCCAAGGCCCTTCTCCCCCAACACCTGGTTCAGTATTGTGAGGTTGTAGATGCCCGAGAGGTCCGGTTTCTGGTCGCCAAGGAACCCGAGCCCATAGGCATCGTCCGCGGATTTGACCAGCGACTCCTTCACCGGGTCGTAGGTTATGCTGCACCTGGAAAACGCGTCGTCCAGCACCTCAGGCGCGAGCGCCTTGGAGGTCAGGTTCTTTATCTGGTCGTTTATAACTGCCTTCGCCTCCTGCGGGTGGCTGTTTATCCACTGGGTAAGCTCCACATGGGCCTCGATGAATTTCTTCACGAGCTCGGGGTGCTCCTTCAGGAACTTTTTGCTTACCACTACGTTCGCGGTCACGAATTTGCCATCCGGCCACAGTTCCCGTTCATCAAGGTAAATCCTTCCCCCTCCTTCCCGCACCAGGCGCGCCCCCCAGGGTTCAGGGACCCACGCGCCATCTATCTCCTTTTTCTGGAAAAGCAGGAGGATGTCTGGGTTCGCAGTGGGTATGACTTTTACCTCCCCGGGCCCATCCCCTATCTTCAGGCTTGCGTTCTGGAGATAGCTTCTCAGGGCCACGTCCTGGGTATTGCCCAGCTGCGGGCTGGCAAGCCTTCTGCCTGCGAAGTCAGCAGCCGTGTTTATGCCGGAACCATTCCGTACAACCAGCACCGCGCCTCCGCTCGCCCCGCCCACTATTATGCTTAGCGCCTCGCCCTTGGATTTCACATATCCGTTGATGGCTGGATTTGGCCCAACATATGTCAGGTCCAACTCGTCCGCGAACAGCGCTTCTATGGCTGACGGCCCTGCATTGAAGGGCACCATCTTGACCGTGACATTGGGGCCCAATGCTTCCTCGAAGGTGCCCTGGGCCCGGCCTACGAGCGCCTGGGCGTGAAGCAGGTTCGGGAAGTAACCGATTCTTACCTCCGTCTTCCCTGCCGCCGCCTCGGACGGCTGCAGGAAAATGCAGCCGCATAGAAGCACAAGGGACACCAAAAGAGCACCGATTACGAGCTTGTTCATGATACCCCGCCCCCTAGGATTTCCCGGCTTTGCGTCTGCCGCCTTTCGCAGCCGAAACAATCAGCATGCCATCTTTCAGGAGCACCCAGCGTATGCGCTCGCCGTCTACGAGTCCCAGGAGCTTCACAATCTCGCTGGGGACCGTGGTCCGCCTCCTGGAACCCCTTATTGTCATGGCAGTTTCCTGTACGTGCACTATCTCCTCAAGGTTAAGTTTCATGCCGCTATCTCGCCGCCATGATTTTTAATTATTGGTAGTCTACCAAAAACATACGTAAAACGCACACATCCATGGGAAGGCTGCGGAAGCGCAAATCCCCTTCCAATCCCCCAAATCTTTCCTGAGAAAAACAGGAGGCGCCTGCCGCGTTTTTGTGCCGGTTTCCAACCCATTTTTATTGTTTTGTCCCCTAATACCCCCCAGGTGTGCGCCATGGCGTTGTTTAGCTTTAAGAATATCGGATACGGTTGCATGGCAGGCGGCGGTGGTCTTATGGCAGCCAGTTTCATGCCCGCCAGTGTGGACCCCACCCACGGAATGGTCCCTTCAAGCGCGATGTTTGTGGGAGGCGTCGGGCTCACCGTCTTCGGCGGGGCAATGTCCCTGGTGGATATGGGCGCCAAAAAATAGGCGTTGCCGGCGCATCCCCCTGCGTTTCCGCATAATCTTATATACTGTGGCGGCAAATCCAATATACGGGCGCGGCGCTCGTTCTTTATGAGGCGGGTCTTATGGAGCCAGTGATCATACCAGCTATCCTGGCAAAGAGCAGGGAGGAATTGCTGCGCCGCATTTCCCAGGTCAACGGCCTGGTGAAGGAGATACAGCTGGACATCATGGACGGCGAGTTCGTGCCGAACAAGACCCTGGGCATCGCTGACCTGGTTGCCGTGCCCGCGCTTCAGAATGCGAAATACGAATTCCACTGGATGGTGAAGGACCCGGAGAGGTGGATAGAGAAGATGCCCGGCCCGCACCTGCACCTGGTGCACGTGGAAACCATACGCTCGTTCGATGCGATAGAGAACGCGGTAAAAAAAGCCGGCGGACGGCTCGGCCTGGCGATAAATCCGGACACGCCACTGGAAAAACTGCTGCCATTCGCGTCTAAAGCGCAGCGCATACTCATCATGACCGTCCACCCCGGCTTCTCAGGCCAGAAATACATCACGGCCATGGAGAAGAAAATCCGCCAGCTCCGAAAACGATTCCCATCCATGGACATTGAAGTCGATGGCGGCGTGAACCTTGACACGGTGCGCGGGGCATACGCCGCAGGCGCTAACGTGCTTGCCGCTGCGAGCGCGATATTCGCAGCGGATGACACAAAAGCGGCCATAGAAAAGCTGAAAAAATGCGCGCTGGGAGGGAGCCCCGCATGACAAACGCCAAGCTGGATAAAAAAGGCATCAAGCTCATGGCCAACACGCTCCGCCAGGACATCCTGCGCATGCTCACCGAGGCGAAAAGCGGCCACCCGGCCGGCTCGCTCGGCCTTGCCGATGTCTTCACAGCC
>CAZYGF010000127.1:0-3258 GCA_964647575.1 Microcaldota archaeon | reverse complement strand
TGGAGCCGCCGGGCTGGATGACCGCGGTTATGCCCAGCGACGCCGCGTAGTCTATCCCGTCGCGGAACGGGAAGAACGCGTCGCTTGCCATCACGCAGCCCTTGAGCGTCTCCTTGTTGTCCGTGGCTATCATGGCCGCGAGCTTGGCCGCGTCTATGCGCTTCATCTGGCCTGCGCCTATGCCGACCGCGCGGTTCTCGCGCGCATAGACGATGGAATTGGACCTGACGTATTTCACGATTTTCCAGGCGTAGCGCAGCGCCCTCATCTCGTCGTCGGTGGGCTTGCGCCTGGTGACGACCTTCACCTCGTCAAGGAGCTTCACGTTCGCGTCCTGGACGAGCAGGCCGCCGACCACCGAGCGGTACTTGCGGTATGGCGTGCGCTTCACCGTAGTCCCTTTGTTCTCGAACACCCTGATGTTCTTCTTGCCGCTGAACACGCCCAGCGCGTCCGGGGAGAATTCCGGCGCCATGACGATCTCCACGAACCTGCTGGTGATTTCCCTCGCCAGCTCCCCGCTGACCGGCCTGTTGAGCGCCACGATGCCGCCGAACGCGGCTTCCGGGTCCACTGCCTTGGCCATCTTGTAGGCCGTGAGTATGTCCGCTGCCGACGCGACGCCGCAGGGGTTGTTGTGCTTGACTATGACCGCGGTCGGCTCGTCGAACTCGCGGATTATCTTGAATGCGGAGTTGCAGTCCAGCACGTTGTTGTAGGACAGCACCTTGCCCTGCAGCTGGGGCGCGTCGAGCACCGATGGGTTGCGGTAGTGCTCGTCCCTGTATAGCGCAGCGCGCTGGTGCGGATTCTCCCCGTATCGCAGGTCCTGCTTCTTGTGGAACGTGAGGTTGAGGTATTCCGGGAACTCGTCCTGCCGGCCGAAGGTGCGCCTGAAGAACTGCTCTATCACAACGTCGTAATGCGCCACGTGCTCCCAGGCCTCGACCGCGAGCCGTTCGCGCGTCTTGTCAGACAGCCCGCCGTGGTGCTTCCTGAGCTCCTCGGCCAGCTCGCCGTACCAGGCAGGGTTGCAGACGACCGCGACGTTATCGTAGTTCTTGCACGCCGCGCGTATGAGGGCAGGGCCGCCGATGTCTATCTTCTCTATCGTCTCCTTCAGCCCGCCGCCCTTCAGGACTGTCTCCTCGAAGGGATAGAGGTTGATGACGACCAGGTCAATCAGCGGTATCCCGTATCTCTTCGCCTCCTCGAGATGCCGGGGATTGGCGCGGTCGGCTAATATCGCGCCGTGTATCTTCGGGTGGAGCGTCTTCACGCGCCCCTCCATCATCTCCGGCGAGCCGGTGAACTCGGACACGTCAATGACCTTTATGCCGTTCTCCGAGAGGAGCTTTGCCGTGCCGCCGCTGGAGACGATTTCTATGCCGAGCTCTGCCAGGGCCTTTGCCAGGTCGGCTATCTTCTCCTTATTATAGACACTGATGAGTGCCCGTTTTACACTGATGGAAGACATACAAGAACCAGTTAACTGATATGGGATTCCCTTATTATAAAGGTTTTCTTCTGGCGGCCTTCAGCCTCCCCAGGAGTGCGTCCGGCGCGGCCGACCTGCCCAGCCGCTGGCCCTTGTTCACGCCGTGGAAGTCCGAGCCGCCGCACTCCAGCAGGCCGAGCCCCCTTGCGAGCGAGCGGCCCCGGGCCAGGAGTTTCGCATTTTCGGCAACGGTCCGCTTCACTTCGGGCTGGTTGGCCACGTAATCGTAGTGCGTTTCCAGCCCGTCGCCGCCCAGGCGCATGAAGTCGCCTGCGAGCTTTTCCGGCCGGTACGGGTAGACGAACGGGTGGGCGAGGATGGCAAGGCCGCCGGCACCGTGAACGACGCGGATCGCTTCGCTGAGGCCGAAGCCGGTCTTGCGCTCGAGATACGCGGGTTTCCCCCGGCCGAGAAGCTTTACGAACACGTCGCTGAGCGAATGGAACTTGCCGGGGTATTTCTCTGCCAGCACCATGGCGATGTGCGGCCTGCCGACGACGCCCTTGGCCTTCTTCCTCACTTCCGCGAAGGTGATTTTGTAGCCCAGCTTCTGGAGAAGCGCCACGGTCGCCTTCTTCTGCGCCTCGCGGTCTTTTTCGAGCTTGGCGAGTTTCGAGTTGAGCGCCCTGTTCTTCGGATCGATGAAGATTCCGAGCACGTGGATGTCGAGGTAGCGGAGCGGGTAATCGTAGACCGTGAGCTCGACGCCTGGGATGACCTCCATGCCGCCGGCCATCCCGGCCGTGATCCTCCTGGCGCTCCGGATGTTGTCGTGATCCGTGATGGCGACTGCCTTCAGCCCGGCCTTCTTCGCGGCCTTGACCAGCTCATCCAGGGAAAGCGAGCCGTCGGACGCGGTGGTGTGCGTGTGCAGGTCTATCATATTCTGGCTTTCAGCGATTTGTTTTTAAAAGTAAGGCAGTAGAAAGGAGTATTTCTTTGCTGCCTTGGTAGTGTAGTGGTTAGCATACAAGACTGTCATCGCGCTTTTTAGGAAAAAGCGCGCCAAAAACTGGTGCGTTAAGCGCGGCAGCACTCTTGCGACCCGGGTTCGAATCCCGGCCAAGGCGTTTTTCCCAAAAAAAGGAAAAACGATTGTCTTGAACGTATCGACGTTCAAGGACAAGGCGTCAAATTCTTCCGTCGTAGGAGGGGGTTCGGAAAGCAGGGCGCATAAAATATCAGGGTCCGAATTCGAAAGCCTCTCAAAATCGCTCGAAAATGCATCCTGCTTGAAAAGCGGTCATCCTTTCATGTAGGTCTCAATAAAGGAGGATATATACCTTTCAGCATTTTCAACGAATATAGGCAACTGCTTTTCAGAAAGATCATACTTCTTTATTCTCGCTCTGATCTCCGATTCAGCCCTTTTTTTAGCCAGGTCAGCGAAGTGCCCGATCTCGCTTTCCGTCCAAGTTCTTTCCTTTGCAGTTTCGGCAGCATCATCCGAGTATGTCGTCGCCTCTTTCTGAGCGAACTTTACGTCAGGTAGAAGTGCTATGTGAGCTGCCGCATTGCCCACAAGGTTCGCCATCCCCCGTATCTCCTTCATTCTACTCATGAAATCACCGAAAGGCGTGTTTTCCAGTATATATCCGCTTCATTTTCCCCAATTTTATCCAGTAGCGCATCTACCGCCAGTAATCCTCTCTTGCAAGCATGCTCAAGAAGCCTTGCATCCTCCGCAGTCAACTGCTTCATTGCACGTATCTTCCCAATCCGTTTTAGCCCGATAATCTCGATAAGTCTCCGTTTCACAA
>CAZYGF010000126.1:0-3292 GCA_964647575.1 Microcaldota archaeon | reverse complement strand
TGGCCTTCAACGCCAGTTATTTCCATACCTCGAAGGCGGCCCAGGTGGATGTAGACGTGAACGTGACGAACGTCGGTTCGGCGGATGCAAAGGACGTGACGCTGAGAGTGGAGGTGGACGCGGACAACGGCACGGCGCTGAACGCCTATACGTTCGAAAAAACAGATATCGCACCGGATTCGGTCAAAATCTTCTCTGTGCGGGAACTGAGGCTGCCAAGGGAGCCGTTCAGGATAAGGGTGACGGCAAACGGGACGGATTTCGACCCGGTTAGCATTAGCAGCGAACTTATAACATCGGATTAGACGGCACCCTTCAAGGTCCGGCAACGGCCCGGTTTGCCTCCAGTATACAGAAGCTCCCCCTGCCGTTTTGACGTCGGTCTGATGACCAGCGTCCGAACCGCCCAGGATGCCGGCGCCTTTCAGGCCCGGGCGAGGCGTGACGAGTTGCTTTTAATGGCAACCAGCCAATGCCCGACGACACACACCAAACGCCACTACCAAGCCAGCACCGGACGGGGCGAGCCCTGTGAATGGGAATATGCCCTCAGTCAGGGATGTTATAGCTTGTCACAGCCATTTGGTTGCTGCCGCACCCGGAAAACCCAGGCGCCGGTATAATATAGGGATTTCCCGGTATATAAACATTATCACCAAAAGTTTGACACTTGTCAAACTTAGACACCTGTCTAAAGACTTTGCCGCAGCTGAAGCGGCAAAGTCTCTACTAACAAGGTCAATCCAGCGGAAGGACTGACCTCGTTACTAACCAACTGTTTTTTTTACCTTGCCCCAGAAATACCTGCCAATGATTCTAGAGATTGCGCTAACCCTCGTGGGGCTCTACCTGATACTGAAGGGCTCAGAATGGGTCACAGATGCGGCAGTCCCGCTTGCAGGCTTACTGAATACGACCTACGTCGCGATAGGCCTCGTCCTGGTATCCCTGCTCCTGAGCCTGCCTGAACTGTTCGTAGCCATGTCGTCCATGGCAAAGGGCCATGCTGACCTTGGCATAGGGGCCATCATAGGCTCCATAATAGTCAACCTCGGCCTGATTATCGGCGTATCCGCCATAATAAAGCCGCTGAAGATACCACGCCACGTGATAACGCGCGATGCGGTCTTCATGCTCATCGCCACCATAGTCGTATCCCTCATAGTGCTCGAGGACAGGACAGCCACAAGGCGGGACGGCATCGTGTTCCTGCTCCTCCTCGTCCCCTATCTCGTGAACGTATATGAGCAGGAGAAGAACCTGGCCCTGAAGGAAAGGCGGAAAGAGTCGGACATGATAAGCAAGACGCTGCAGTTCACCGGGAAGATAGGCGGCGCAGAGCTCGTCATCCACGACGGCAGGGTGATATTCTTAGGAGGGCTCGCGATGCTGCTCGTGGGCAGCGAACTGTTCACAAGCTCGCTGATAAGCATTGCGGCGCTCGCAGGCATATCAGAGATCCTCCTCGGCCTCACCATCGGCGCGCTAGGCCCGAGCGTTCCCAACCTCGCCGCCGCGCTCCAGGCAGTGCGGAAGGGCTACGACGAGCTCGCGGTGTCCGAAACAATAGGCTCGAACATACTCACGCTGCTCATGACCCTGGGCATCATAGCCATAGTCCAGCCGTTCACCGTGGACGCCATCACGATGACCATAACTGCGCCTGCGCTGCTCATCGTGACCGCGACGTTCTTCATCTTCACGCTGAAGGGGGCCATATCGCGGCCAGCTGGCACGGTCCTTCTCCTGATGTACCTGGTGGCGATGTTCCTGGAGATACTCGCCAGGACAGGGCATATTTAGGAGTAGAAAAAAGCCGGGTAAGGGAGATGTTCCCTCTTTTCAGGAGATTTGAACCCCTCTATGTCGCTTTGTGCCCGTTCATCGACTTTCGTCTCGGAAAAGCGAACTGCAGGCGACCGCATAGCCGATCTGCCAACCCGGCCTTCGATAATGAAAAGGCACGAAGGGTTTAAAATGCCCGTTCCGCACCGTTATCTATCTCAGGGCCTGTAGCTCAGAAAACTTTTTGGAAAAAAGTTTTATCAAAAACCGATTCCAAAAGTTTGCGCAACTTGGTAGAGCGTCGGACTTTTAATCCGCAGGCCGAGGGTTCAAATCCCTCCAGGCCCGTTCTTATTCAGACGTCGTGGTAGAGGTGGAACTCCCAGGGGTGCGGCCTGAGCCGCACAGCGTCTATCTCCTTGTGCCGCTTGAAGTCCAGCCAGGTGTCGAGCACGTCCTTGGTGAACACGCCGCCCTGCAGCAGGTAGGCGTGGTCGGATTCGAGCTCAGCGAGCGCCTCTTCAAGGCTGCCGGGCAGCTTGCGGATTTTCGCGGCCTTCTCCGGCGACATGTGGTATATGTTCTCGCTCACGGCCTCGCCCGGGTCTGTTTTCCTCTTTATGCCGTCCAATCCCGCCAGCAGCATGGCCGAGAACGCGAGGTAGGGGTTGGCGCTGGGGTCCGGAGGCCTGTACTCGATGCGTTTCGCTGCCGGGTTGCCGGGCAGCGTCAGCGGGATGCGCACCGCCGCGCTCCTGTTGGCCTGGCTATAAGCCAGGTTGACCGGGGCCTCGAATCCCGGCACGAGCCGTTTGTACGAATTGGTCGTCGGCGAGAGTATCGCGGCGAGCGAGCGTGCATGCGCGAGGAGGCCGCCTATGTAATAGAGCGCGTCCTGGCTGAGCCCGGCATAGCGATCGCCTACGAACAGGTTCTTCCCGCCCCTCCAGATGCTCTGGTGGGTGTGCATGCCTGAGCCGTTGTCGTTGAAAAGCGGCTTTGGCATGAACGTCGCGACCTTTCCGTGCCTGCGGGCCACGTTCTTCACTATATACTTGTAGAGCTGGATGTTGTCCGCGGAACGCGTCAGCTCAGCGTACTTTATCCCTATCTCGCACTGACCCGCTGTTGCGACCTCGTGGTGGTGCTTCTCTATGCCTATCCCACAGCGCCGCATGGTGAGCAGTGCGTCGTTCCTTATCTCCTGGAGCGAGTCGTGCGGCGGCACCGGGAAATAGCCCTCCTTGTAGCGCGGGCGGTAGGCGAGGTTTGGCATGCCCGGCGTGCCTGCCCTTCCGGAATTCCATACGCCTTCATCTGAATCGATGAAGTAATAGCCCGAGTTCTCGTTCTGGTCGAAGCGCAGGTCGTCGAAGATGAAGAACTCCGCCTCAGGCCCGAAATATGCCACGTCGCCCATGCCCGTGGATTTCAGGTATTCCTCTGCTTTTTTCGCTATATACCTGCAGTCGCGGTCGTAGAATTTTTTGCTGTGCGGGTTGTAGAC
>CAZYGF010000125.1:0-3302 GCA_964647575.1 Microcaldota archaeon | reverse complement strand
GGCAGTACAAGACGCTCGCGCCAATCGTGGTCGTGCTCCTGCTGGTCATAGCGGTGGGCGTAGGAGTCCAGACCGCCATGGCATTCCTGGCAGGCGTGCTGTCCTCGGCGCTGGCGGGCTACGTGGGCATGCAGGTCTCTGTGCGCGGCAACGTGCGCGTGGCAGAGGCAGCCAAGGGCGGCATCGCCCAAGCGCTGTCCGTCGCCTTCAAGGGAGGCGCGGTCACAGGCATGGCGCTGGTGGGCCTTGGCCTGATAGGCGTCTCGTCGCTTTACTTCCTCTTCGGAAACCTGATGCCGCTCATAGGATACGGCTTCGGCGCTTCGCTCATATCGTTGTTCGCGCGTGTCGGAGGCGGCATATATACCAAGGCCGCTGATGTTGGCGCTGACCTGGTGGGCAAGGTCGAGAAGGGCATACCAGAGGACGACCCGCGCAACCCGGCAGTCATAGCTGACAACGTGGGCGACAACGTGGGCGACTGCGCAGGCATGGCAGCGGACGTCTTCGAGTCGTTCGTTGTCACCATCATAGCCGCGATGCTCATCGGGCTTTCGCTCGGCACCAGCAACGTGTTCATCCAGATCCCGCTCGCCATAGCCGCGCTGGGAGGGATTTCCGGCGTGGTCGGCTCGCTGTTCGTGTCCATCGGGAAGGACAACCGCATAATGCCTGCCTTCTACAAGGGCCTTCTTGCAACGGCGCTGGTCATGCTCGTGCTGTCCTATATCTACCTGACCAACAATGCAGCCGGGCTGAGCATAGCCGCGACGTCGCTGTTCGCCACAGTGATAATAGGCGTGGTGGTGACGCTGCTGCTGTTCATGATAACGGAATACTACACCGCCACCGAGCACAAGCCGGTGCGTGATGTGGCGACCGCAGCAAAAACGGGCGCAGGCACCAATATAATATCCGGCCTTGCGGTGGGCATGGAGGCGACCGCGCTTCCGGTGCTGGTCATAGTGGGCGCGATACTCGTGTCCTACATGGCCGCAGGGCTCTACGGCGTGGCTCTCGCAGCAGCAGCGATGCTCTCGCTGAGCGCGATGATAATCGCCATCGACTCCTACGGGCCGATAACAGACAACGCAGGAGGCATAGCCGAGATGTCAGGCCTTCCGGACAAGGTCAGGAAGGTGACGGATGCGCTCGATGCGGTGGGCAACACCACCAAGGCGACGACGAAGGGATATGCGATAGGCGGCGCCGCGCTGGGCGCGCTCGCGCTGTTCGTCGCGTACGCCGAGGCGGTGCACCTGACCGTATTCAACCTGCTGAACCCGGCCGTGGTCATCGGCCTGTTCATCGGCGCGATGCTGCCCTTCCTGTTCTCCAGCTTCCTGATGCTGGCGGTCGGACGAGCCGCGTTCCAGATAGTCGAGGAGGTCCGCAGGCAATTCCGCGAGATAAAAGGGCTCATGGAAGGCACCGGCCGCGCTGATTACGCCAAGTGCGTGGACATATCCACCGCGACGGCGTTGCGCGAGCTCGCAGTGCCCGGCCTGCTCGCAGTGCTCACCCCGCTGGTGATCGGGCTGCTGTTCGGGCCTGCCGCGCTCGGCGGGCTGCTTGCCGGAGTCATAGCGAGCGGGCTCATGCTCGCGCTCATGATGACGACCGCAGGCGCAGCCTGGGACAACGCCAAGAAGTACATCGAGCTCGGCAACTTCGGCGGCAAGGGCAGCGACACCCACAAGGCGGCGGTGGTCGGCGACACGGTCGGCGACCCATTGAAGGACACCGCAGGCCCTGCGCTGAACGCGCTCATCAAGGTCGTGAACACGATTTCGCTCGTGTTCGCAGGCCTGATTGTCGCCAAGAGCCTTAACATCCTCTGATTTCCTTTCTTTTTTCATTTTTCTTTCATTTTTTCCTTTTCTTACTCCGTAGTAAGTATTTTTTCTGGCTGACAGGTCCCCTTCTCATTCACACAATCCGATTGTGGCTGCCATTTCCAACTCAACCGGCAAGAGACGCTTATCATTGCAGTAGTATACGTGTACGTCCGCTTCGGATATGGAGTTCATGCTCCTGATTGGTCCCACTGTGGCGCAGTTGTGCATGTTGTAGACGTCGAGCTGCATGGTCTCCAAAGTCCCTCTCAGAATGTCTCTTGCCAAAATCATATCGGCGCGTATGTATTCGACACTAATAACGTTGGCCCATAAGAAATGGCCGACCTCTAATCTAGTGCCATTCAGAATATTGGCCGAGAGATTCTCCTTTATGGAAACTGACGTACCCGAACCGCCTAGTGAAATTTCGTTTCCGATTAAATTACCTGCTATCGTTAAGTTTTTCCAGCCCAATTCTTCTGGCCACTCGAAACGTCCAGACTTAAATGCCCGTAAGTCCAAGTTCGCCTTTATGAGCGGCGAGGGGCCAACGAGCCCAAGCTCCCTTAGTCCGTCCTTGTCTTTGACCAATATCCATTCGGTCAATGGCCCTTCCTTGTCGGATTCGTTGTTTCCACGCAAAGGCATTTGTCCCTTATCGAATCCGTAACGTATTAGATTCCCGCTTCTACTAAGTCTTACATTGCGTATCATCATCCCACCTCAAATTATTATCGTTTCTACCACATCGCTCAACGCAGGTATTTAAAGACTTGCCCACCACTACTGGTGGTATGATTGAAGACAAGCTTATCGCCGAGGCAGGTCTGACCGAAGGCGAGGCGAAGGTATACCTGGCGCTGCTGGAGCTGGGCGTTTCAACCGTGGGCCCGGTAATAGACAAGTCAAGGGTGGCGCGATCATTCGCCTACAACATCCTGAACGGCCTCATTGGCAAAGGCCTCGCATCCTACGTCATCAGGGACAGGACGAAATACTACCAGGCGGCCGAGCCGTCCCGGCTCCTTGACTACATGGAAAAACGAAAGCAGGAACTGGATAGGAGCAAGGAAGAGCTCGAAAAGCTTCTGCCCGGCCTGAAATCGCTCCAGGGTGCGGCCCCTAGGACGGAAATCGCGGTGTACGAGGGATTCAGGGGGATACAGACCGCGTTTGAGCATTATGAGGACAAGCTGCGAAAAGGGGACGAATACCTGTGCTTTGGCGGCTACCCCACCCAGAAAGACCAGTACCACCGCTACTGGCAGAAGCACCACCTGAAAAGGATAAGGCAGGGCATACGTACGAGGATGCTTTTCGACAGGGACGCGGACGATGCGGTATTGAAGAACCGCAACAGCTACGCTCTCTGCGATACGCGGAGGCTGCACACGAAGCTGAGGACGCCTGCCTGGTTTTACATCTACAAGGACACGACGACCATCTTCCTGCAGGAAAACCCCG
>CAZYGF010000124.1:0-3319 GCA_964647575.1 Microcaldota archaeon | reverse complement strand
CTGCGAGCGTGGACCTGACGCTCAGCGACGAATGGTTCTTCTTCAAGGACGTCTACGAGGGCCGCGTGGTCGACCTGTCGAAGACGGGGTTCCAGAAGGCCTTCCGCATGAAGAAGGCGGCGAGCGTAACTTTGACAACCGGGCAGATGTGCCTCGGCAGGACAGTGGAGAGGCTCACGCTCCCGCCCGACATAATGGGCAAGCTCGAGGGCAGGAGCAGGTATGCCAGGATGGGGCTTATAATACACATAACGAGCGCGCTGGTGCAGCCCGGCAGCGACAACCGCCAGGTGCTCGAAATCGTGAATCTCGCGCCGTTCCCGGTCAAGCTCCACGCGGGCATGAGGATATCCCAGGTCGTCTTCGAGCGGATGGAAAGCGGGACGGCAAAGCCCTATGCGAAGTTCGGGAAGATAGCCCGGGGGCAGTAGATGAAACTTTCCTCCGGCAATACTTCTGATAAAGTTTCATCAAACTTCATGAGGGTTCGCACGGGGCCATCGGCCAAAGATTCATCAGACGTGGTGATGCCGGCTGGACCGCTTGCGAAACTTTCCTCACTCAATGCCATGGCAGCCGCGGTGGTGGTGCTCCTGGCCGTTATTGCCTTCTCGGCCATCATGTTCAAGCCGCATTTCGAGAACCCGAAGGTCACGCTGGCCGAGGAGCCGCTGGCCAAGAACGCGGAGTTCCAGCTCAGGCCCGGCGAGCATTACATATACGCATATCTCATCAACGGCAGCCAGCTGAATACGACCTACCAGATTTTGAATGGGAACAACTGCACCATCATCGCGCTCATGGAGGCGCAGCCGCCCTCAACCTCCTGCGTGGACCGCTGGGGCATGGACAAGAGAGGCTACAACTCCCTGCTGGAGAACCCGCAGATGATGCTGTTCAAGCCATGGATGCTCGCGCTCCGCGAGGGATGGATATGGAATACGTCCATGTACATGGCATTCGAGAACGAATCGCAGTATGTCGCGGGCATGGACTACCGGGTCATGAGGACTGACACCTGGCGCGGCAGGAAGGCGTTCGTGGTGGTGGAGAACATATCAGGCAGCGCGCCGCAGTACGAATGGGTGGATGCGGAGAAACGCATATTGCTGAGAGTGCAGGGGGAAGGCTACGAGGCCGTCCTCGTGGAAGGCCTGCCGTTCAGCGAGGGTTCTGGCAACAATACAATCAATAATTAGAGGCTCCTCCCCGTACAGACCAGGTGGATGTGGACTTGGGTTTACTTAGGCCACATCAGCCTGCCAGGCTTCTCTTATGGGGGCTGTTTGGGAGAATTCACGCGGCTTCTTTGGAAGGCGCACGGACCACGACGAGCGGGATTATGCCCTTGTCGAGCTCCACTTCAGCTATCTGGAGGAACGACATGCGCTCACTGGTGACCTTTATGAGCGGCGGGGCTCCCATGGAGAGCTGCAGTGCCCTCGCTCCGATGAGGCGTGCGACTTCATATTTGGTAAGGTCCATAGAATCACGTAAAACGAGCGGAATGGATAGTGGCTACAATACAATATAAACGTTCCCTTTCTTGCCCAGGACCAGCGCGGTCTCGCCTGTGGCTTCGAACGTCTTCGCCTGGCCGAGGACGACCTTCACCCGCATGCCCGGCCTTATCTCGCTGCCGCGGCCGTCGAAGAGGTATATCACGCCCTCGTTGCCTGTGTCGTCGTTGACGAACACGCGCACCAGCGTGCCGGCCTGCTTCCTGGTCTTCTGGTACTGGCCGGCCTCTGCGCTGCGCACGATCAGCATCTCAGTGTTTATGTTGCGCATGCCGTCGCGTATCTTGGTGATGTTTGTTATCTTTATCTCCTTGAACCGCTTCTTGGCGAGCCGGAATGCGAGCCCTATCTCGCGCTGGGCCGAGTCTATCATGCGGTTCATCTCCTGCTTCATGATGGACTCGTCACCGCCTGACAGCATCATCGTCTCATAAGCTTTTTTGAAGAACGTGTCCGGAAGGTGCTCTATCTCCTGGCTCTCCTTGAGCTCTGCGACCTCCTGCGATTCAATGCCTGCGATTTCCAGGGAGATGCCTGACATCTTGGACTGCTTGCCCACCTCCTCCAGCTCGCCAAGACCGCTGCGGGGGGCATCCATCTCGGGCTGGGACGGCTCGTCGGGCTCGGGCTGCGGCAGCGGCTCCCTGGGGGGCGGCTCTGCGATTTCCTGCGCCTCCATCGGCTGCTGCGCACCGCTGCCTATCTGCTCTATGTCTGATATGGCCTCCAGGTAGCTGGTGAGGAATTCCTGCACGGCTTTTCGCCCGTCCTCGTCGCTCTTCTTCTTGGTGGTGTAAGGATGGGTGTGGGCCTTGAGGTATATCTTCTCGATGGTCGGCATCATCTTGCTCTTGACAGCGTCCGCCCTCTCCTTGCCCAGGCTCTTCTCGAAAATCTGCGTGATTGGGCGGAGCATCTTCTCGCGCGCGTCGGCTGGCGGGTGCGCCTCGCCCTCGTGGCTGCCTTCCTTGTCCTTGCTGGTGGCGAAGATGCTGGCGAACGACATCAGTTCCGGTTCCGCATGCTTCCGCTTGTCGAGGTATTGCTGTGCGGCGGCACGGACGGACGGGTCCTTGTCGAAGCTCAATTCGACCAGGGCGAACGAGGCCGCCGGGTCTGTTATCTCGCCGAGGGATTTGGCGGCCTGCTTGCGGACTTCAGGGCTCTCGTCGAACGTGAGCGAAACGAGCTTGTTTATGTTCGAGTGGGCGGAGTCCATGGGCATCAGCAGGGTTATTCATGTCTAAATCTATTTAATCGTTTTCACTGCCGCCGTCATTTCATTATCTTCCCGATCGCGTCCAGGCAAGCCCCTATGTCCTTCATGTCGAAGTTGCCCATGTGCGCTATGCGCAGGCCGGTGTCCTTGAACGCCCCGCGCGAGCCGACTATCTTTATCCCGTATTCCTTGGCCAGCGCGGACTTGATTTTCTTTGCCTGCTCGCCGTCCCTGCATACGAAGCCGGTGACCGTATTCGATTCGAAACCACGTTCCGCAATCAGCGGGAATCCCATGGCCGTGAGGCGCCTGCGCGTGTAGGCGGCGGCGTCCGCATGCCGTTTCACGCAGGCCGGCAGGCCGCCCTGCCTGTCGAGCACGTCGAACGCCTTCTGCAGGGCCCAGAAAAGCGAGATGGCAGGCGTGTTCGGCGTCTGCTGGTCCTTCTCGTAGCGCTTCTTGTGGCGCCTGAGGTCGCAGTAGTAGCTCGGG
Source organism: Microcaldota archaeon (assembly GCA_964647575.1). Taxonomy (GTDB): domain Archaea; phylum Micrarchaeota; class Micrarchaeia; order Anstonellales; family Bilamarchaeaceae; genus Bilamarchaeum. The sequence continues at coordinate 88 of CAZYGF010000124.1, read as the reverse complement.
ATGGAATCCCGCTTCGAGAACTTTTCCACGGCGTCCCTGCTCAGGCCGATGAGCGCCATGCCAGGCGGCGCTGCGATGCCCTTCTGGC
>CAZYGF010000123.1:0-3338 GCA_964647575.1 Microcaldota archaeon | reverse complement strand
GAGGTATTCGAGAGGATGGGCATAAGGACCATAAAGGGCATACTCATCTACGGCCCTCCGGGAACCGGCAAGACGCTGCTGGCCAAGGCGGTCGCGACCGAGACCGAGGCCAATTTCATTTCCATGAAAGGGGCGGATTTGGTGCATCCGCACGTGGGCGAATCTGCAAAGCTTACCAAGGAGATGTTCAGGAAGGCGCGGATGGCCGCGCCATGCGTGCTTTTCATCGATGAGATAGAAAGCATAGCCCGGTCAAGGGCTTCAAACGATGCATCGGTCATACATGAGGACATAGTAAACTGCATACTGGTGGAGATGGACGGCCTGCGGAGCCTGAAAAACGTCATAGTCATAGCTGCCACCAACCGGCCGGACATAATAGATACCGCACTCATGCGCCCGGGCAGGTTCGACCGGCTGATAGAGGTCGTCGCGCCTGACGAGAAGGCGAGGATGCAGATATTCAGGATCTGCACCGCCAGGATGCCGCTTGACAAGGACGTGGCCCTGAAGGACCTGGCCAAGATAACCGAGGGCTATACAGGCGCGGACATAGACAACCTCGTCCGCGAGGCGGGCATGATGGCCATACGCGAGGACGCGAAAAAGGTCTCCACGAGGCACTTCGAGCTGTCGTTCAAGATGATAGTGCCCAGCATAAAGAAGGAGCACGTGGAGAGCGTGCAGAAATTCAAGACGGCAGCGGCGACCATGTACCGCTAGCCACAGGTGTAGCATGCACAGTTTATTCTATATCGAGCAGGACGAGGCAGTGCAGATAATAATCAGCGTGGCCGCCATATCATTCGCCTTCTCGCTCGTGTTCGCAGGCCTGGGCGGCATGCTCGACTACCCGAAGGAATTCATGGTGTTCACGATCCTCTCGCTGGTCACGGTAGGGAGCGGGTTCATACTGCATGAGATGGCGCACAAGCTCGTGGCGATATATTACGGGGCGAGGGCGGCGTTCAGGATGTGGACCCAGGGCCTGGTGTTCATGCTGGTCACTTCCGCATTCGGCGTGCTGTTCGCAGCGCCCGGCGCGGTCTACATCTATTCCAGCCGCATAACCCCCAGGCAGAACGGCATAATATCAGTGGTCGGGCCCATGGTCAACCTGGTGCTAGTGGGGTTCTTCATGGCGCTGGCGGTGCTCACGCCGGTCGTCATGTACCTGTCATTCATACCCGGCCCGCTGAACGTGTGGGCTTTCGGCGCGAAGCTGAACCTGATACTGGCCCTGTTCAACATGATACCCGCATTCCCGCTGGACGGCAGCAAGGTCTTCGGGTGGAGCAAGGCGATGTGGGGCGCAGGCACGCTCCTGCTGCTCTGGCTGGGCATGGGCCTGCTCGGGCCAGGCCTGCTCGTGAGCTGGATAGTCCTGCTTGTGCTGGCGCTCGTATTCTCCAAGCTCGCGTTCGGGTGAAGCCATGAGAGGTGCCGAAGCCGTGTTGAGGAAGGCGGCAGTGCTTGGCAGGGCCGCGGTGGTGAAGGAACGGATAGCGAAACGCTACCGCGAGCAGTCGCTCGACCGCAGGCTCAGGCGCGAGCGCACGCGCGGCGAGGCAAGGCTCCTCCACAGGGCCAAGCTGGCAGGCGTTGCGTGCCCGGTGGTGCTCGAAGTGGGCGAGTTCACGATAACCATGGGCTTTTTGGACGGAAAGCGGCCGGAGATGGACGCAGGCGAGGCGAAAGAGGCGGGGGAGATACTCGCGAAGCTGCATTCCGCTGACATAATCCACGGCGACTACACGCCTGCCAACCTCATCAGGGTGCGCGGGAATGGTGCCATGCACGTGATTGATTTCGGGCTGGGCTATGTTTCCAACGACGTGGAGGACAAGGCGGTTGACGTCTTCACCATGCTGCGGGCGATTGGAGAAAAAGAGGCGTTCGTGTCCGGCTACCGCGCCTATGCAAAAGCCGAGGCCGTCCTTGCACGCGTGAAAGGCGTAGAGAAACGGGTAAGATACGCGTTCTGAGTGCAGTGGACCGCCCGCAGCTCCCCTGCCCGTTTCATTCATAATCCCCTTTATAAACACTTTGTAGCACAAGTGGAATCATGAAAAGGCTGGGGCTCTGCCTCGCCATGGCCGGCATCTTCGTGGCTGGATATCAGCAGCCGCCCGCCCAGATAATGCGGCCGAATGTAGTCAGGGCAGAGACGATTCGTAAGCTTCCCAACGCCCAGTTCATCCAAGCTTCCCAGTTAGCCACGCCACAGGATATGAAGGCGCAGAAAATGCACGGGTCAATAAACCGCCCGGGACATTTGCTGGTGCAGGCCGCAGACAGGTACCTGGGGAAACCATACCGCTTTGGCGGCAGGCTCACCAAAAAAAATCCTGGCATGGACTGCCTCGCACTGCTGTTTTTTAGCATCCGGGACTTGTACGGCATTCCATGGAAGCACTGGGAAACCACCCCCTCGAAGCTCGTCCGCCAACTGGCTCCGGAAGGAAAGAACCTCTCGGTCGTCTGGGTCGGGGACAGCGCAGGCCTCGCATCGCTCAAAGCCGGCGATTTACTATTCTTTCTCGGCGATGCGCCGCTGGATGACGCCCCCCTCGCCCGTGACCAGGCCGGGAGGGCCCTTTACGGATGGCACATCGGCATCTATGCCGGCAACGGGACCGTGCTCCACTGCGCACCCGGCGGGAATACGAAGGGGACCCCGGGCCAGCGTGTAATGTACGACGATCTCGGGGCGTTCATGAAAGCGAGCGGCTGTTATAATTTCTTTGTGAGGATGCAGCCAGACGATGGGCTGGACGCCTTGGCTGCACAATATAAAAACAATCCGGTGAAATGAGTTTAACTCCGGGCATGATGGATATGGCAGAAAACAAACTCGAGTCAGGTAAAGAAGTGGTGCGGCCAGCAGTGCAGCAGGCAACTCTCGTCCACAATCCATTCCATGGAACGCCCACGGAAGCTGCCAAAGCCGCCCTTGAGAAGATGTTCAGGGGAAACGCGCTGTCGCTTGTCTGCACCATACAGGGCATCCGCGTGCTGCAGGCAGATTTCATCGCAAGCTCGTACCCTGTCTGGACCAAGGAGGATGAGAGGCTGGCGCTGAAAAAGGACGAGGACTTCATAATCGTCAAGATGCCGCGGGGAGATGAAACCAAGAACGTGCCCGTAGCCCCCGCATCAAGGCACGGCATAAGCCGCGCGCTTCTGGAAAAAATCAGGAAGGAAGGCTACAAGCCCGGTGACCTGCCGGACATCGAGAAATACATAAAAGAGGCTCCGGGCAATGGCATCAAAGTGCTGGAAATCTACATCGCCCGGCCGGTGGACTGCATCAGCATGGTCAACCGGACCCTGAGCGC
>CAZYGF010000122.1:0-3373 GCA_964647575.1 Microcaldota archaeon | reverse complement strand
GGTATTGCTACTGCTGGGCGTGCTGTCTGCCTTCGACATCAGCAGCTATCTTTATGCGACAGAAAAGAACGTGACGGTCGCCTATACGAATTTCACGATTGACGGGAATAACTACTCGCTGGTGAAGCTCAACGGCGTGGACACCTTCCTTTTGCAGAACGATGAGCCGCTCAGGAACCAGAGCGACATAGAGCCGATCATGCACGCTTACTATGCCCAGATGTATTACCCGAGCGAGGAGGAAATCGCAAACCTCACCGCCCTTGTCAAGCAGTTCAACGACAGCAGGAATAACGGCTACGACTTCAAGAACAAGGAGGAGTACATCTGCCGGGACGACGTCCTGCTTTCCAACGGCAAGATACGCGTCAGCAACGAGCCCCTGAGGTGCACCGACAACGCGTCCTGCACCAAGATCGCATTGCTCCTCTACGCGGCCTACGGGGAGGGCCTCAACCTTGGCACGGCATCCGTCCTCCTGCAGCCCCTCATGGACTTCACAATCCCCAGCCTGGAGATGGACGCCATAGTGTCCAACTACAGCAGCCGCCTGGGCAACCTGAGCCAGGACACGGTCGCAGACACGCTGGACTACATAAAGAATACCGCGCCCACCCTCAAGGCCGATTCGCTGAAGATTGAGGCCACCATATTCCGCACCCCGCGCCTCAACGACACCGCCGACCGCACGGCATGCAAGCTGAAATGCTACGCAATCTGCCCGTCCTTCGACCTGGACCAGCAGGCTGCCGACGACCTCAAGGCCCTGGCCACAACCCTGAGCAACAAGGTGGCGCCGCTGAAGAACTACAAGTCCATCTCCGGGCAGATAGCCGACAATTCTGCGGCGAGGATGAACTACACGAAGATAGAATCCACGGCGGTATACTACACGGACCTTTTCCGCGGCCTCAACGTGAGCGGCAGCGAGGCAATAGCGCTCGGCAAGGAGGCCAAGAAGCACGTGGTCAACATGACGCTCAACGCCAACCTGGACAAGCTGCTCGCTCTCCAGGCGACCATACCAGACGACATAGCTGACAGGAACTTCACCAACATGGAGGCGGACCTGGCGAACTACCGTATCTACGCCGCCACGACAAAGAACCTGTCCCTGTCGCTGCTGGACAGGTATAACGATACGCTCGAGGCCAAGAACATGGCGGATTCGCTCATGCTGGTGCTGGAAACCAAGGATCTGGACGCCAGCGCGCTGGAGACCTTCCACATCCTCCAGAACCGGACCGCGGACCTTGACGCCGCCTTCAGGGACGGCTACACCGTGGGCCAGCTCGAGGTCCTGCGGCTCAACTACACCAACGTCACCGCTGACGCCCAGGAGCTCCTCAAGAGCGAGAGCGACGTGCCTGCGACCAAGGCAGTGCTGCTTTTCAGGGGATTCGCCCGGCGCGTGAACGGCGGCATCGCCAAGTTCGCCGTAGCCACCAAGCTGGGCGACGCCCAGAGCATAATCGACAACCGCCTGCTTTCCTTCGGCGGGTTCTCGAGCCTTGTCTTCCTTTCGCTCAGTGCGCTGTCGCTGTTGTTCTTCCTCTACATACTGATCACCATCAGCCTTGACGTCCCCCAGAGCAGGTACATCCTGGGCGCGGCTTTCCTGTGCTCCGTCGTCATGTTCCTGGGCTTCAGCCTGTTCCTCTACCTGTTCCTGGACAAGACGTCCGCTTCAGCGACGTTCACCGAATTCCTCTCGGACTTCGACTCCCGCAACTCGACGGCCATCGTGCTCGACCTGCGCAACGTGTCCTATTCGGACGCACAATCCATGACTTCCTGCGCCAACAGCCTTTCCGGCATCCTCGCCCAGCAGAACAAGACCTGGACCATCTACAGCCTCTCCCCCAGCACGTGCACCGAGAAAAAATCCACCGGCGGCAACAGCACCCTGAGCGTAGACGACTGCCTGGGCCGCGCCGATAACCAGTCCTCGTCCTTCGTCCTCGGCTACTCGTCCCATAATGCGCCGCCCCGCTTCTCCATCATATACAAAAGCAAGGCGGAGATAAACGCCAATTCGGACTACTACAAGTCCTGCCCGCTCGTGGCGCTTTTCGGTTGATCCCATGGCAAGGAAAAAAGCGAAGCCGGCCCTGGTCATGCCCGAAACGTCCAAGCCCGAGCCCGAGCCGCTGATTGCGGCGCCAAAGCCAGCAGCAAACGACCTCCCGAAGATCGCAGCGGTCGTCCTGCTCGCGGTGTTCGTGCTCTTCCTGGGCTGGTACTTCCTCAGCAGGGCAGCCCCGTTCGTGCCCGGCGCCGCCGTGGATGCGGAAACGTTCAAGGACATATTCAGCAAGGCGGATAAGGTCTATATCGTCATGGACGTGCGCGGCGTGGCTGATGCCAATGCCAGCAGGAACATCCTCCAGTGCGGCGTGGACTTCGCAGGCAGCAGCGGCATGGGCGGCAAGAGCGTATCATATATTTCCCTGGGCGGCGAGGGCTGCGTGGCAGAGGACGGCAAGCACCCGGAGGAGTACTGCTTCTCGCAGCTGAAGAACGGCATCGTCATCTACGTGAAGGAAGGGACATCGTCGTCCTACTACTCCAACGCGCTTGTCGTCGGCGTGGGGCCCCAGTACGCGCTCGGCAACTGCGCCATCAAGAGCGTGTAGGCCGATGGCAGCTGAAAAACCCTATCGCGCCCTCTATCCGCTCCGCGTCGTCCTCATCACAAGCAAATCAGGCGCGAAGGAGAACGTCATGGCGGCCGCCTGGTGCTTCCCGATTTCCATGGAGCCGCCCCTTTTCGGCGTTTCCGTAAGCAGGAAACGCTTCACCTACGAGCTCGTGTCAAAAGGCAGGGCGTTCGCCATAAACCTCGTGGATGCGAAGATGAAGGAAAAGGCTGTCGCCGCAGGGCGGAGCAGCGGGAAGGACCGCGACAAGTTCGCGGAGCTAGGCATCGCCAGGGAATACGGCAAGCTCGGCATGCCTTTAGTCAAGGAGTCGCCGGCCAGCATAGAATGCAAGCTGGTGAATGAAATCGAGCTGGGCGACCACGTGCTTTTCGTGGGCGAGGCCGTGAACGTCGTAGAAAGGAGGAAAGCGAAAGGGATCTACCATGCCGGCGGCGACGACTTCGTGGAAATCTGAATTCATCTCGTCTTATACCTGAGGAAAGCGCCGATGCCGCCGAACCCTGTCAGGAACTGCGCGCCCTCGGCTGTGTTCGTCGACAGGATTTCCACAGGTATCTCGCTCTGCTTCGCCAGCTCCGTCAGCTCGTCGATGAGGAGCTCCGAGTTCTGCAGTTTCGCCTGGCTGTTGCACGCCGGGCATGCTATGGTGTCGTCCGGCTTGCCGCGGAAGGACTTCCTGGTCTCCGTGGCGCAGGATGAGCACTTGTACA
>CAZYGF010000121.1:0-3427 GCA_964647575.1 Microcaldota archaeon | reverse complement strand
GCGGGAAGGCGATGGCAAAGTTCAGGGAGATAATCGAGCTGCAGGGCGGCAACGCGAAAGTGAAGGCCAGCGACATCCCTGTCGGCTCCTGCACCCACACTGTGGTGACAGAAGTGCCGGGAAGCATATTCCACGTGGACAACAAGACGATGGCGAAGATAGCGCGCATCGCAGGCGCGCCGCGCGACAAGGGCGCCGGCGTGCTCCTCCACAGGACCCGCGGCGACCGCGTGGACGTGGGCGACAAGCTGTTCACCGTATACGCCGAGAGCGAGGCCAAGCTGGACTTCGCAGTGAAGGCGCTGAAGGACCTGGAGCCCATAGAGATGCGGAAGATGCTCCTGGGCAGCGTCGGCTGAGTTCGTGCCTGCGCATTGATGATACCGGCAGGCTTAGCCATATATCGCCTAATGGATTGGAAATTTTCCGATAATTAGCCTATGAACTGGCGTTTTTTGGATATTTTACCTGATTTTTTGGATAACATTTATATCTGCCAGGCGCACGTGTAATGCAAGGTGGTTGATTATGGAAATGAAAAAGATGGATGGGAAAGATAGGAAAGGCATAGGAAAAGCAGTGGCAAGGATAGCTGCCGAACTGCGGGATTTCAGGATGGCACCTGATACGCTTCGGGAGAAGGTTTTGACCACATGCGCGCCCCAGATAGCCGAGGGAAAGGAGTGGTACGTAAAAAAGTATGGAGAAGGGAAGGCGTATGAAAGGCTCTTGCTGTATGGGAAGTTGAGATGGGGGAAAGATGGGTATGAAATCCGCTGGAAAGGACCTCATGGCCTGACACGGGCAGCAAAGAGGGTTGCTGAAAAAGAGATTTTTGAGCAGGTGATACGCGAACAGTCAGGACGTATATCAGAAGAGCGTCCCGCGCCAATAGCTGCCTGGGGGGAAAGCTTGATCGGTTGGTATCCGCTGCCGATGCGTATCTCTTTGGATCTGAGAAAGTTTGGGCTTGAAAGGGCGCTAAGTGAAGAGGCGGCAAAAGCGCTGTATTCCATGCTGATGCGGAGGGTGAAGATGGTGACGATTGATGTGGAAACTTCCGTCAAGGACATGAGATATTATAAGGAGTATTTCCCGCATGCGGAATCCATAGACACAGCACGGGAGCTAGTGCACCTAGCAAAAGCGCGCGGGTGGATAGAAGAGGGGCTGGAAGCACGCAAAAAGCTTGCAGAATTGAAAGAGAGGCAGGCTGAGTGGAGAAGTACCGGGAGGAGATACACGGAATTTTGGAGAGCGCGCGATAAGTTGATGAGCAGCCAGCTTGACAGCGGGCAATTCAGTGAGGTTAGCCTGAGCGTGAATATGATGGTGAAGATGGCCGGGGGGAGTGGAGGCGCGAGGGGCTGAAGAGGTTCCTCGGGGCTTAGGCCCGGCCTAAAGGGCTGAAAGGCGCCTCAGGGCGCCCTGCTTCCCCCCATCCTTGGTTTCCTCGATGACTTCTCTCAGGAACGCTATGGAATGGTCGTAGTCCTGGCGCTGGACAGGGAACGGGATGCCGTCCTTGCCACCATGTGCGAACGAGTACTTCACAGGGTCCTTCCAGTCCAGATCCGTTCCGTAGATGAGCTTCGACAATAATGCGAGGGCGCGCAGTTTCTTCTTTCCCATGCCCTTCAGGCAGATTAGCTCCTCGTAGTTTGCCGGCTGGAGCTCATAGGCGTCGTTGAGCAGCTTCCAGTCCTTTTCAGCCAGGTCGCATCGCAGTATTTCGTGCCGCTCAGGCAGCGTGAAGTGCGGGCCGTCGTCGCCCAGAGTGGTCTGGCCGTCCACGTATTTCCTCAGGCGGCAGGGGTTGTCTTTCACGATATCCACCGAAACGTTCCGCATATCACCGGTCTCTCCGCTCACCAGGTTGAGCGTTTCCGGCTGCGGGATGCCTGCTATCTTGTCCGGCGGGTCGTTGACGAATTCGCCCGCATTGAACCAGTGGTAGCGGCGCGCGGTTTTGGTCGCATCGCTCATGCCCTGCTGTATCACAGTCCAGTTGCCCTCCTCGTCGAAGAGGAACGAGTGGTGGTAAAGCGAATGCCCTGACTGGATGCACGACCCGTCGACTTTGGCTGCCAGGAAGCTCGCCTTCTTCAGTGATTCGGCGTCCAGGCCGAACTGGCCTGCGTCCAGTTCTATCTCCTCAGGCGCTTTCCTGGATGTTTTTCCTTTTCCGCCTGTTGCCGCAATGCATCCGCTGCCGTTGAGGGCCTCCTTGAGCGCACCGCATGTAGTCGTCGTCAGGCCCGACGAGTGCCAGTCGAATGATATTGCACAGCCCAGTGCTTGGAAGAACATCGGATTGGCGAGGCGGGAAAGCAGCTCTTTCGTGCCGTAGCTGTCTATTATGATTGTGGCGATGCTTTTCGTGAGCGGCCGCATCCTCTCGAAAAGCCACCTGGGGCACTTGCCCGGGTGCAGCGGGAGGTCGATGGAGCCTGTTTTCATGCAGAAAAAGCGCTTTTTCTGATTTATATGCGTTGGGTGGGGTCATTTCCGCAGAATTCCGAATGTTTTATTTATCTGCACGGCGCATGAAACGGCATGAACGCCACGCTGATAGTGCTGATTTTGGCCGGGCTGCTCGCAATCGGCTGCATACAGGCACCGCCCGTCCCGCCAATAATCCCTCCCGGGTATGAGGTGAAGGACTACTGCGAGAAGGATGCAGACTGCGTCAGGCAGAACAAATGCTGCGACTGCGGCCTGGGCGAGTACGTCAACACATACCACCTGAACGCGTCTGAGTGCAACGGCCCGAGATGCCTGTGCGCCATGGCCCTGTCGAAAGGCGTGTGCCAGGAGCACAGGTGCGTAGGCGTACCGGCGAGGCAGCTGCCGGACTAGTGGCCGGAAAGGCGCAAATGCTCTATCCTCATGCAACGGTCCATGACGACGTCCAGGCCAGCCGCGCGCGCTTTCGCCGCGGCCGGTTCATTGATTATTCCGAGCTGCATCCAGACCACTTTCGCCTTTATCCTTATCGCTTCGTCCACCACCGGCTGCACGTCCTCGCCCTTCCGGAAGATGTCCACGACGTCGACCCGCACGGATTCCGGGATGTCGGCCAGGGAAGCGTATGCCTTCAGGTCCTTCCAGCCGCTGATGTTCGGATTCACAGGGATTATGGTGTAGCCGTGCCCGAGCAGGTAGGAGGCGACGCCATAGCTCGGCCTTTCGGGCTTGTCTGACAGCCCGACCACAGCCACGACCTTCGCGGTTTTCAGGATTTCGGGTATTTCCACGGGCAAACCAGCGATGGCTAACTTTATAAGAACTTCTCAGCAGGTTTCATGCTGCTTACCCCGTCGTAGCTCAAAGCCATGAACGTGCTAGTTCATGATTTGCACGCATGGCGTGCAACGGTAGAGCGCCCCGCTGTAGTTTGGCTTGCTCGCTTTTAACGAGTAGATAC
>CAZYGF010000120.1:0-3441 GCA_964647575.1 Microcaldota archaeon | reverse complement strand
CTATGTTGAGGACGAGCAGGGTCATGGCGAATGCGAATATGCCGTCGCTGAGGGCCTCCATCCTGCCCCTTCCCAGCCAGGGTGCCGCTTGTTCCGGTTCCGGTTTGGCGCCTGCCATCGCAGTGACCACCCCGTAAAGGTTTAAATTACCGCTTTAGAACCGGCCAACCATCGCAATCTTCTCCCGCTGGTTGGAATGGATTGCAGGGAAAGGGATCTGAACTCCTGAACGGACTAACCAACCAGGCATCTCAGAGCTTTTTAAGTGCCTCTTTTTGGGGGCTTTTCGCCGGGTTGCCCGTCCTCTGCGCAGACAGGGCCATCTCCCTCCTGAAAATAGCAAGCGCAGAAGAAGCCGTGTCCTTATGGTACCGCTGCTTGGCTTCCTCCAGTTTGCCTTCGGCCAGGGCCGTCGCTGCGGTACTGAGAGCGACGTACATCTCCAGCCTCGGCGATATCTCTTTGCCCTCAGGCTTCTCGCCAGGGAGCTTCCAGACGTCCGGCAGCGAATTCAGAATGGCGTTCGCGCCCGCCTTAACGTCCTCGATGCTGTCCTGGGCGGCAAATCGGCCCTTGAGCGTCGGGTCGGCAAGGATTCCATTGAGCTTCGCGCTGAGGATGAGAAGTTCCTTCAGAAGCGGGTCTTTCGGTGCGGCTTTGGCAGCAGCCGCAGCCTCTTTTAGCGGCACTTCCCTTATTTCCCTCAGCGCGTTCTGGAGCGCCGTGTTCTTGTTAAATTTGTTAGCATGGGCCCTGAGGTAGTTCAGCATCATTCCCGCGTGTGTTCCTGTTTCAATCGCGCCTGGTTGCGATATCGCATTGCTGTAAATCATAAGTTCATCGCTCATCCGGCGCAGCAGTCTCCTTGCCGTCACCTTCACCGCGTCGGTGAGGTACCGCGTCCTGGCTGTTCCTGCTTTTGCCCTGTTTATGGTGCCCAGGCTCTTGCATATGAATCGGTATTTTTCACGCTCTGCAGGCGTCATCTGCTGCAGTGCCGCTGTTTTGGCCGCCGCGGTGATGGTCGTTGGTTTCTGTACCGGTGATATCAGCGCCTTCGCAGCGATCGCCTCGGCAATAGCCAAGGGCTTCTGCGCCTGTGGCGTCGCGGCCGTTTCCGGTATGGCGCTAGGTGGCGCGGCCTCCTGTGCCGTATCGAGCGCCGACGCGAATGATATGCTGTCGCGTGCGGCTGCCGGCTCAGGGACTGCATTTCTGGCGACAGGGATCACCTGCACCTGGGCGTTCAGCCGGGCGGTGTCCGGGGTGGAAACAGCCTGCCTCACCCCGGCAGCAGTGGTGCCAGCGGCCTCTTCTACTAGCATCGGGTATAACACAAACGCCCTGTCTATCTCGATCTTAATGCTATCCAGCTTCCCAGTTGTGAGCATGACCGTTGGGTCCGCTGGTATTGTAATATACTCCTTTATGACGTACGGCCTCATGATGTCATTGAGTGTTTGGAGCGACTGGAAGAGGCCCGCATTTGTATTCTCACAACTCACTGGGGGAAGCAGTAAGCCCGCCGATTTCATCCTGGCGATGCGCCCTGCAGTCTCCAGCTGCTGCCTTATGTTTTCCGACAGCTTGTGCAGCTCCTCCCGGCCCGGCGACTTCTGTCCCTTTCCAACCGGATTCTGGCTCTGGTTCATTGCCGGGCCCGCCGGCGGAGCACTCGCAATCGATGACACGAGAACAGCGCCGCCCAGAACCGCGGCCAACACGACCATGTGCCTTGGTTTTGACTTACCGTGAGAATCAGCAGCGTTCTTAACGAGATAATTCGGGCCTCTCATCCCTTTCCCTCATACTAACATTGCAGTATATCATTTAAAACAAATAATTTATAAAATGTCGCCTAAACATCGCCGTTGTGGTTTTGCCGCCGCCCCTCAAAGTGCTGCGCACTTTAAGGGGGGAGGGGCTGGAGAAGTCAAACCGTTAGTACGACTATCTACTTTTTTTGATAGCCAGTATATTGTAGTTCAAATTAGGTTTTGCTCTCTGACGCGGATGAGCCATTTCGTATTCTGGTAGCGGCGCCACAAGTTCAAATCCGCGCTTAACATACGGTTGTAAAAATCGGTCTTTTATTTGACCATTTTTTACTCGTTCAAGGTAAGCTTCTATTTTTTCGTGAGGATTTCGTTTTGTGGCAAACTGACATTTCAAAGCAGATGCCCTATAAGACAAACCTTGTTGCTTGGCCGCCCTTAAACTTCCCTCTATTAATATTCCCCCTATCCCTTGATTTTGATATTTGGTTTCCACAGCCGTGGAAAAAACCCAAAGAGTATTTGGTTTTGCTTTTCCCCGCCATTGCTGAAACCAAGGTTCATAATGTGGGTGTCTGTTCAACATTATTTGTTTTAAATCAATTTTGGGCCAAGAGAGTCGGACAGGAAGGAAAGTAGAAAATCCGACTATTTGTTTCTTGCCCCTCACCAACTTTTCAGCAACTAAAATACAACCATTATTCATCCTGCGTTTAAGGACATCATGGCTTGCCTGAAGCCAAGGTGGATAGCTACGCTTTTCTACTCTAAAAATTTCAAGCAAATCATTGGGATTTGCTCTTCTAATATTAACTATCTTATCTGTCATGCAAATTACCCTTCACGAGTTACTTGTTTAGCAGGAAATGCAGGGGAAGAGATTTGAACTCTCGAAGGGACTAACCCACCAGCCCCTCAAGCTGGCGCATTTGACCGCTCTGCCACCCCTGCGAACGAATGTGAGCTGGGGTCTGATGATCGGAATGCCGATCAGCTACACCCCTGCGTGAAGATTACGCAGAGTAGATTTACTCCTTTTTCTTTGCCTTCTTCTCTTTCTTCGCCTTCTTGGCCGGCTTCTTGCCGAGCGCCGCCTCGACCGCCTCGATGTCGTCGGTTATGACATCGCACGCGCGCTCGATGACTTCGGACGGCTCCATCTGGCAGCAGCTCTCCACCATGAAACGCAGCGCGTTGCCTTCCTTCCCGTAGCTCACTATGCCTGCCTGGAACTTCGCATGCGTCCTGGCCGTCCCGAGCACCGCCTTGCTCTCGAAGCGCAGGTGCTGGCCAGGTCCGAGCGTGACTATGGGCAGGTTCTTGGCCATCTTGATGTCCTTGTCCGAGCTTTTCATCTCAGACGAATAGACCGTTTTCGGCCCTTCGGCGTCGAGCGAGAAGATGATTTCCGCGCTCTGGGGCGTCTTCTCAGGCGTCGTCACGGGCATGAGCCCCAGCCTGTGGGCGACATATTCGTCCCACAGGGGGCTGCTGTTGTCGTAAAAGGTCACCAGGTCTATGGCCAGCACGGGCACGCGCGATATTGAATACCTGCGCACCAGGTTGGCGAAGCTGGTTGACACGTCGGCCATGAACTCTATCCTGTTCTCATGCTTCTTGTCGAGTTTCATACCCTTCTTCCCCTTCTGCCGCCCTTCCTTTTCAT
>CAZYGF010000119.1:0-3447 GCA_964647575.1 Microcaldota archaeon | reverse complement strand
GGCGCAGAGAAGCGGCCTGAAGATAGCGGAAATCCCGGTGGAATGGAAAGAGGGCAGTGATTCCAAGTTCAACCTCATGAAGGATACCCTTCACATGGCCTGGAGCCTGTTCCTGTTCAAGCTCAGGCGCGGCTAAGGGGAAACGGCGGGCGGGGATATGAAAGACGAATGGCTGCGGAACGGCCCTCCATGGGAGGAACTCGTCTCCGAAGTGAAGGATGAGCGGCAGGAAAAAGCGGACATGGCGCTCGTCATCCCGTCATATTCCAGCAAGCGGATGCTGGAGGAGCATATGCGGCGCCTTTCGAGGCAGACGTTCCAGCGCTTCCACGTAATAGTAGTATACGGAGAGAATGACGAATTCGTCGGGGGCGCCGGAAGGATGGTGCACCTCCGCGAACACGGCAAAAACGGATGCGCAGGGGCGTATTACACCGGTGAGAAATACGCGCTGGAGGGCGGCTACAAAATCATCGTATTGGCCGATAATGACTGCCTGCCGGAATCTGACGGCCTGCTTGGAAGATACGCTGCCGAGATGGAGCGCGGTGCGGCCGTCGTTCTCCCCACCATCATGAATCCGCCCTTGGAATCCGCGCGGCCGGGAAGCATAATCCATCATTACGGCTGCATCAGGCGGGATGTGCTGGGGAAGGCAGGCCTCACATTCCTTCCTCTTTATTTCGGTGGCGAAGACTCCGACCTCATTGGACGGATAGTCGCAAACGGCTTTAACATTCGCCATGTAGAGGAAATGGCAGCCCATCCTGCGTTCAAACCCGCCCTCATAAGCGGGGAGGGAAGGAAATACTATTGCGGCAGGGGGGAACTGGAAGCGATTTTCCTGGCCGGGAACTTCACGAAAGCGGTGGCATTCGTCTTCCTCTACTGCATGGCGGCGGCCGCCTACGGCATTCTCGGCAGGAAGAGCTACGCGGGGGAAATGCTCCGCTCGGTATGGGATGCGGGCGGCATGCGATTTTTCGCGAATGTACGCACAGACCTGATCAAGATGCCATCTACGGCGGAAACTGGTAGCGAGGCGCGCGGCGCTCTCAGGATGCACGATGCAGATGCCGCAAACGAAACGCGCGGAGGCAGCGCTGCAGGCATGCCCGGCGGGGTGATGCCGGATGCGGGGGCGCTATGGAATTCGCTGCCGCGCATGGCCGCGGCATGGAACAGGCCGGTGGTTTTCATAAACAGCAACAAACCCACTGATATCCCTGCCATGCTGGTGGCGAAGGAGTCGCACCTGTGGTATGGCGGCCGGACGTACAGGCTCATCGCGAGGCGCGGCGCCATCTCCATAATTTTCTCGCTCGCCGTGCTTGGGACGGCAGCACCGTTCATGCTGGCAGCTGCACCGCTGATAGCAGCGAAAGGATTCATAACCAAAGCCCTGCGCCGGATAAGCAGCAGCGGCTATGGGACGTCAGGTTTGCCATAGGGACAGGATGCCTGGGCCAGCCGCTTATCTTTTTCTGCCCGCCAGTTTCTCCCTAATCCTTCGGATGGAGGATTTTGTCTGTCCTGAGATGCTGCTACGCAAGCCGGAGGAAGCGTCAAACAGCGGTATGATAGTACCGTCCATCTGGGCAGGCAGGGAATAGCCGAAATAGGCGAGCACGGTTGGCGTGATGTCCATGACCGACAGGTCAGGCATCCTGCCATTTTTCCTGAAATCCGGACCGCAGGACAGGAATATGCCGAACTCGCAGTGCGCTCCGTTTTGCTCGCTGTCCGGATTTATCTCCTTGGAACGCACCGGCCCTACCCGTTCCTTGAACCGGAATCCTTCTGCCGCTATGGCGAAAAGATGCGGGGCGTCTTTCAATGCAGGGCCACTGTAGACGTCTTCCCGCCTTAAAACGGATTTTATGGCCTTTCGGCCGCTTTCATCAGTGCTGTTCCTTAGCAGTTCGGCAATCTCTGCGGAAGAAGCCGGGTCCCTCAGAACCACGCCACCTGCGCCCTGCGAAACCAGGTATGCCGCGGTCTCCTGGAGGTCTATATCATCACCCGCGTCGCGCCAGGGAAGGGTGTTCCTGGCAATCACCGAAACCATCTGGGAGTGGCGCAGCGGCTTGTATAGCCACAGGGGAACCATGGAGATGATGAGGTCTTTGGATATGCCCACGGCCCTGAAGAACCGCTTGAGCAGGGGTTCTTTTATTTTCAGCAATCCCTTCTCTTTCAGGTAGACATCGGGGAAGAAAATCTTCTTTACCTCCATGAAACCATGGTCGGAGACAATCAGGACATTGTATTGCTTGTCCAGAAGATAGCCCAGGAAGGCGTCGTATTCGCGGTAGACCTCAGCCACCTGCGTGGCGCTTTTGTCCGTGGCCTTGAAAAAATGGTGCATGAAATGGTGCTGGATCCAGTCGCTTTCCTGGAAAACAAGGAAAGCTGCGTCCCATTCCTTTTTTTCAAGCAGGTACCTGGCAACCCCGATAGTGTTCCGCAGGCTGGCATGTATCACGTCAATCAGTGCTTTGCGGGACGTGTCCGCATCGCCGGACTTGCGGCCGAAGAAATGCTTCTCATCCTCTCCGATGATGTCAAACCCGTACTGTGGGGCAATCTCCAGTATCTCATGCTTCAGCCCGGAAGGATGCGTGAATTCGCTCTCTGCGCTCGGGGTGCCAAAACCGGCCACAGTAACACAATTAGGGCATTTGCGCGGAGGGTATGTAAATGGGACGTTAAATGAGATGAACTTTCCATCTGGCATTTGCTCCCACAGGTAGGGGGCGATGTTGTCCGTGCTCATCGTGGGCGTTTTCACTCCGCCTTTCCGGGTGAAGAAATCGAAAATGCCATGCTTGCCTGGATTGACTCCTGTAAAGATAGTGGTCCACGAGGGCGGGGTCAGCGCCGGGACCGTGGATCTGAGCCTTGCATGCGAACCGGCCTCCATCACGCGCCTGAAATTGGGCAAGAACCCGGCGTTTATGAGCGGCTCCAGTATCTTCCAGTCCGCGCCGTCCAGCCCCAGGATGACCAGCTTTCCCTTTGCCATGGAAAGCAGTTGCAGCGTTGTGTTTAAATGGCTCTCGCCGCAGAACTCACCTGGCGCCACGGGACATCAGGCTGCCGGCCGCATCCACAAGATATTCAGGCACCCTGGCCTTGAGCAGCACCCGTTTCATGAGGGAAACGTCCTCCTTCCTGAAGCACCTGAGGAAGAATGAGGCGTAAACGAAAATAGCTCCAGAGAGCGCGGTGAGGCCGCCCAGGAAACCGAGGTAGAGCACCTTCTCCAGCACCGTGCCATCCCCTGCATGGGTGAGTTGGAGGAGCCAGGGCAGGACGGCCATGGCATGCGGCCTCAGGAATGCCACCAACAGCAGCGTCAGCAGGCCGGCGACGGCCATCTTGTAGATTTCCGCGGGCGGCAGGTAGCCGAAAAGGCGGTTGGCATAATAGTGGTATACCGCCACC
>CAZYGF010000118.1:0-3470 GCA_964647575.1 Microcaldota archaeon | reverse complement strand
GTTTTCGACGGCGTGAAAACCCACAGCTACGTCCACGGGCACAACCTCGGCGATTTCGCAAGGGACATCCGCCAGTACGACCTGGTCGTGACGTTCAACGGCTCCATGTTCGACCTTCCGTTCATCAGGCGGCACATGGACGTGAAGCTGCCGAAGCTGCACGTGGACCTTCGTTTCCTGCTCGCCTCGCTCGGCGTGCGCGGCGGCCTGAAAAGAATAGAGCAGCAGTTCGGCATGGAGCGTGAAGACGATCTCCGTGGCATGACCGGCTACGACGCGGTCCTCCTGTGGCAGAGGTACAAGAAAGGCGACCTGCGCGCCCTGGACAGGCTCGTGCGCTATAACGCCGCTGACATAGCCAACCTGAAAAAGCTTGCGGGCTGGGCGTACAAGGAGAAGCGCCAGCGCACCGGCTTTGACGGCTTTTGATACACTTTTATTAACCTTAGCTGGCAGGGTATGTGCATGAGAGGCATGCTATTCCTGTTCCTGGTACTTGCCGCTTCGGGCTGCCTTATGAAGCCTTACAGCGGAGGATTAAGTGCGGTCAACAACACCAATAACACGACCGTCGAGCCTGTTGCCCCGCCGGTCCAGCGGACCTGCCTTGGCCCTGTGTGCGGGGCCGACGACCAGACATACGAGACGGATTGCGAGGCCTACGACGCCAGGATAGCCATACTCTACACCGGCGAGTGCAGGTCCCCAGAGCCATCCTGCAATGACAGCGACGACGGCCTCAAGACAGACGTCGCAGGCGCGGTGACTAAAGGCAACGAGACGCATGCGGACTACTGCCTCGATCCCTCCCAGCTCGTGGAATACGGCTGCCTTGACAATGCCACCACCATGGCCACCATCCAGTGCGGCGAAGGCAAGGGATGCAAAGACGGCCAGTGCATGGTGAAGAACGAGTCCGCGCAGAACGTTTCGCTTGTCTGCGCCGGCCTGAGCGAGCCGGACATTTACCTGAAGCAGAACGTGACCTGGAACGGCACCATATACTATGACGTGTGCGTGGATTACAAGAGCGTGAAGGATTATTTCTGCCAGGACCAGGGGCTTGCTTCCATAAACCACGAATGCCCGCCGGGCTATGGGTGCACCGGCGGCATGTGCACCCAGGCGCTCATGACCTGCATCGAGAGCGATGCAGGCAACGACACCTCAGTCCGCGGCAAGACCACCGTTACCCGCGGCCTGGGCACCCTGTCCGAGGACTGGGACATATGCGTTGACGTGCAGTCCATAAGGGAGTATTACTGCCTTGAGAACGGCACCTCAGCCTACTCGGAGTTTTCCTGCGGCAGCGGGAAGAAGTGCATGGACGGCCGCTGCGTCAAGAGCCAGTGCACGGAAACCGACGCCTGGAGGGACATCTACCATGCAGGCACCACCCACGACTCCAGCGGCACCTACGAGGACAACTGCAACGGCGACACGGTTGTCCGCGAATACTACTGCTACGGCGACACTATGAATAGCGTGGACCTGGAATGCGCCCGCGGCTATGTGTGCGACGGCGGCGAGTGCATCAGGGATTAGAAATACCGGATTTTCACCACGCGGCTGTAAATCTCGAACTGGTAATCCCGTATGTCGTCGAAAAATTTCATCTTGAAGCGTTCCACCGCTCTTTTGAACTCCGGATGGGATGGGCAGAGGAGATCCAGCTCGAAGTCCGCAAAACCGATGCTCTCATCCGTATAGACGCACCATTTTTCAGTCATGGCGTATGCGTGCATTCCCTTCCTTCTGGATGTGCTCTTCAGCTGGAAATCCACCTTGTAGAGCGTCAGATCGTCCAGGAAGATGTTCGCCCGGAAGCCGCTCACCACCCCGTCTTTGACCAGCTTTTTGATGCGGTATGCCACCTGCACCGGAGTAAGGCCGGTCATCTTCGCTATTTCAAGCGTTCCCGCCCTGGCCTGATTCGCCAGCACGCCCAGGAGCTTCATGTCTTTTTCGTCGATTTTTGCCGTTTTGCCCGCGCCGGTGACATACTCCCTCCTTTCTTCGTTGTTATCCACGAGAAAAGCCTGCGAGTAGGTGCGGAAACGCAGGTATACCGACACCCTGCTCCGTTCTATCGATTCCTGGAATCTCGCCGTGAAGGCATCCCAGAATTTCTCGAATTCATAGTGGTCTTTTACCCAGACCACGAAACCCACGTCCCATTCGCCGTCCATCTCGCCCAGCCACCATGTGCTTTGGGACGCGGCCAGATAGTCGAGCAGTTCTTTGTATTTCTCTTTTTTCATGGGATAGACCTTCAGATAGATGCGGTAGGACTGCCGGCCAAGCCGGGACATGTCGATTACGCTGTAATAATTGCTTATGACGCCATTTTTCTCCAGCTGCGCTATCCTGTAGGACACCACGTGCTTGCCCAGCCTGAGCTTGCGGGCTATCTCCGCATTGCTCTGCCTGCAGTCCCTGTCCAGTTCGGACAGTATCGCCCGGTCTTTCCGGTCCAGCTCCGCCAGGGAAACCATGAAGCATTATCATAACAAATACATATAAAATTATCATTTTGGAACAAAAATTGAAAGTTATTTATATTAAAATCATTATCTACATAATTGAACATGAAATACAAATATATTGCCGGACATCCGGAAAACTTCAATACCAACTCCAGGAATTCGAAAATCGCGGCCGGCATGTGGGATGATTTTGTCAATGCGAAAAAGCGCATGGAGAGCGAAGGCCCGTTCCTTCTGGGGCACTTGGGAAAGCGCCACCAGCGGGTTTTTGATGCATGCCTCGGTACCGGCGCAGACTCCATCTTCCTGCTCAAGAACGGATATGACGTGACCAGCAACGAGCTGGACAGGCATTTCATGCGGCGGGCTGTTGAAAATTCCCGGAAGGAGGGTGTGCGGCTGAACGCCCTGCGCTATGACTGGCGGGAACTGGCTGCGCATCTGGCCACGAAGAAATTCGACGCAGTGATGTGCCTGGGCAACTCACTTACGTACCTCTTCAAACGCATGGATCAGTTCGTGGCGCTCCGCAACTTCTTCAAGATCCTGAAGGACAGCGGCGTCCTGATACTGGACACGCGCAATTATGACTACATCCTTGATGAGCGGCAGTCAATTCTGGAAAACGGGAATTTCCGGTATTCCGGCAACTACGTCTATTGCGGCATTGACAAGGTGCATGCGGCGCCGGTCCAGATTTCAGAAAACGGCGTCCTCCTGGAATTCACCGACCTTCAAACGGGAAAAAAGGCACATCTGGCCGTCTATCCTTTCAGGAGGCGCGAGTTGCACGACCTTCTAGCCGATACCGGCTTCGCATCCATCTCCCTTTTTTCGGATTACCGGCCCGGGCTGAATCCGAATGCTGATTTCTACCAGTTCGTCTGCAGGCGCTGAACCCCCGACCCCAAGCGATTTAATCCCTCTTTACCAAGAGCAAACCCATGAAAGTGCTGAAAATAGGGGGCAGCTTCATCACCAGGA
>CAZYGF010000117.1:0-3508 GCA_964647575.1 Microcaldota archaeon | reverse complement strand
GCTGAGTTGGTGGAGATGTAAATCTCCATGTCCTTGCAGGTCGTGAGCGGGATGTCCGGATTTGGAAAGATTGACCCAGGCTGGACCAGG
Source organism: Microcaldota archaeon (assembly GCA_964647575.1). Lineage (GTDB taxonomy): Archaea > Micrarchaeota > Micrarchaeia > Anstonellales > Bilamarchaeaceae > Bilamarchaeum. The sequence continues at coordinate 3,418 of CAZYGF010000117.1, read as the reverse complement.
GGGATTATGTACTGTTTCGCTTCCAGTGCGCAGCGCACCACCGCGCCATACGCTCTGATCCGCTCGGGCGGAAACGATTCGATTGCCCTGGAGATGCCCTGGAGCGCGTTTGCGAGCTTGTCTTTAGCTGAACAGGAGTATATCTGGAACTCGGTCCTGGCTTTGCGCAGCTGGATCACTACCTCCTGGACGAGCCGCACCCGTTCATTGACAGCTTCGAGGCTTTGGCCGGCCACGAGGAATTTCCTGAAGGCATCGCCGGCATCGAACGGGCAGAGCGTTGCCGCCTCTTTCGCACGCCTGTCTATGAGTTCCAGGCGCGTTGCGAGGACAGGGTCATTCATCCGCCTGCCCAGGTTTTCGTAATACCGCTCCCTGCCGAAAAACTTCACGAACGCAGCTGTCCGGGTTTCCCTGCCTGTAGATTCCAAAACATAATGCTTGAGTAGAAAATGCCTTTTCATACACATAAGTAAGCATATTACAATTTATAATCGCTTTGTAGAAAAAGAATGTTAGAAATTCTAAAAGGTTACTTCTTTAACGACTATTTCACTCCATACGCAACAGGTGTGCCGAGATCTTTCAGTTTTGGTATCCTGCTAATCGTATCGAACAGGTTCAGGAACGGGTCATTGTAGCGGTTGAACATCTGCAACCGGATGCGGGTCGGGTCTCTGAATTCATCCGCCGCCGGATCTTCAGGAATCATCGGGCTGAGCCTCAGCCCCTTGTCGCTTCCTGGATATCTTTTGTTAAGGACGTAGAAAGCAAAATTCCCTTCTGTCACAGCGTCCTTTGACTTGTACAGGACCTCCCTGGCAACCAGAAGGTCATCCCGTTTGCGCAGTTTGGCGACATCGCCCTCGAAAATCCTCGTAGTTTCCAGCTGCTCTTTGTACTTCTCAGGCGTTTTCCTGAAGCCCCTTAATGCTTCTTCAATGAGGTGCCGTTTATCCGCCTCATAGAAGATGGGGAGCCCCATTGAATGACCCATCATCCTGTCAGTCCTTTCAGCGGCCAGCCGCGCGTACTCGCCCAGGAATCCGTTCAGTTCCCTGTGCATGCTTTCAAATGCGGCCATATCGCCCGAAGCGACGATGCGCGCTTGGTTGTCCAGAGCCGCCCTCAATGAATCGTAGACCTCCTTGGTGATGGGGTTCTCCTTCTGTATGAGACCGTACATCTTCCCGGAGTTCGGGTCGGACACCACCCGTCCGGCAGCGTCCATGATGAGCCTGAAAAGCAGGGTCGAATGCCCCTGCAGCCTCTCAAGGCCGGTCCTTGCCGACAACCCTTTCAACGCCGTAAGGAATGCATAGAGGAGGGCATGCGGCTCGACCTGCAGGGGGCCCATCTCATAATCGTGGTCGAGGGCCGTGGCCACCCTGTCGACATGGGCCTTTGCCTTGGTAAAGATCCTTTCCAGCATGCCAAACCATTCGCCGCCTTCTTTCGGCCTGGCCGGAATCATCAGCACGTTCTGTCCCCAGGGAGATACAGTGGGCCGGTACTGGAGATGGATGCTGAAGATCTCTGCTACTTTGAAGTGCTGCAGCATCGTCTCCATAGCTCTCGTCTTGGCAGAGCTCAGGTCGACGACCGCGTCGCACTTCATGAAGGGCGACAGGCGTGTGATTTCGGAAACCACTACGTCGATGGGCAAGGATAGGAAAGCAAGGCCTGGCCGGCTTACGATTTCCTCGGAACCCATGAGGCTGTAGCCCCTTTTTGCGCACAGCTCTCCGGCCTTTTGCGTATTGATGTCGGAGATGGCCACCTGGAACCCGGCGTTCTTCATTATCTCTGCGACATGCGCGCCCTCGGCGCCGGCGCCGCCGATGATGCCGACGCTTTTTGCCGTATCTTTCTGGGCATTACGAGTGAGAAGAACACGCTGTTTCATACACATAAATAAGCATATTACAATTTATAATCGCTTTGCAGAAAAAGAATGTGGAAATTCTAAAACTCAATACAAACATGGGCAGCCCACCCTTTTGAGGTGGGCTGGCCCAGTGGTTTGTTTTATTGGAACTTCGAACAGTGTTCTCGTTCCAATGCGTACAGATTTTTTGCAAAATCTGTAGCCAGGACGCACATATTATTACGCATCCCTGGTATATAAATGCTCCGTTTTGTTCTATTTTTAACAACATAAAAGAGCAGACACCACGGGACTACTTTAAATAATATTGTAATAATAGTAAGGTTGTGAGCAGATGGGAACGGTCAACGACATCGCAAGGAATCCCCGCCTGAAAAGCGTCATGTACAGGTACGTGAAAACAGCCCTCGGACATCCCATTCGCATGGCCAGGGAACACAACAGATGCCTCCGGCAGTGGCTTCTCGGCCCGGACGGCATACCGACCATAGCAAAAAGAATGGAGATCCACAGCCATACGCACTTCTCAGGGCTCGGTTGCGCGAACGCCGAGGATATCATCCCCCTGCTCATGGAAACGGTCCACATCTGGTCGCCGACGGATTATGACACCACCGCACTTTTCAAGTGCCTTGCTAACGGCAAGCTGGGCCTGAATGGCAGGTATAAGGTGGAAGTTCAGGCTGACCGGCGCTCATTGCGCATCTCGGACGGCGATAGCAACATGATTATCCTCAGGTCCATGGAAGCACGGACCAACAAGGGCCACATAGGCCTCCATGGGTTTTCAGGAAAGCCGCCGAGGAGCTTTGATTACGAGGACACGCTCAGGTTCGCGTTCGACAACGGCGGATTCGTAGTCCTCAACCATCCTTATTTCTGGGATGGGGTCGGATGGAACGGAAACGACAGCATAGACACCGCCGTGCGCATCGCCAGCAACAAAAGCGGGCTGTTGGCAATGGAGAAAAACGCCGCCGAGATACCGCCCCAGATATACAGCCCGGTACTGGCAGAAATCATGGCAAAAAGGCTCGGAATCCCCCTCGTGGCAAGCGGGGATGCGCATACGCTCGGGATGTATGGCAGGGCTGGCATCGCGTTCCCGCTGCAGATGTCCTGCATCGCCAGCATGGCAAACCCCGTGGAGGAGATCAGCGGCATGATAAGAAATCGCGAATTCACCAACTACTTCAATTACAGCACGCCGAAAGAGTTCCTGGGCTTCTTCAAGTTCTAGCCCTTCTTTTTCTTCTTCGCCGCCTTTTTCGCCGGGGCTTTCTTAGCGGCCTTCTTAGCCGGCTTGGCAGCCGCTTTCCTTGGCTTGGAGACTGGTATTGGCTCCTTGGAAACGGCAGCGGCCTTTTCCTTCAGAATGCGGGCATGGAACTTCTGGTCCAGGTCGGACACGACCTTCTCGTAGTTGTCGGCGGTCACCTGGATGGTCGTCCGGTTGCCGCACCGCGAACAGACGAAAGAACCCACGGCCTGGTCGATTGGCCTGGGCATTTTCCCGCAGCCGGAGCAGAC
>CAZYGF010000116.1:0-3545 GCA_964647575.1 Microcaldota archaeon | reverse complement strand
GTTCCATGTCGCTCTCATGGATTTCCTGGAACCCGCGTATGGACGAGCCGTCGAATGGCAGCGAGTCCTTGGCCGAGAATTCAATCATGTCCAGGGGCATGGTGAAATGCTGCCACTGCCCGAACAAATCCGAGAACTTGACGTCCACCAGTTCCAGTCCCTCCTTTTCCGCCAGTTGCTTCGCTGATTTGGCATCCATGGTATCTGTCTCCCTTGTGTTTCTCCCGTGTTTTACGTTCGGATTACCGGTTTATACGGTGGATTGGTGAAATAAAGATTAAAAAGGTTATGAAATCGTAAAATACCAAACGTTTGTCAGATAAGTATATAAATATTACATACAAATGTTTGGATTATATGAAAAAAGAAGCCAGGAAACCGGACGAACTTGACCTGCGCATCCTGCGGGAGCTGGTGCGCAATTCCAACCGCTCCTACAGGGCCCTCGCCAGGGACCTGGGCATGTCCACCACGGCGATAATAGACCGCATACGCGAACTGGAGGATGCGGGCAGGATAATCGGCTACGGCGCGCGCCTGGACTACCTTGAGCTGGGCTACGAGTTCATGGCGCTGGTGGAGATAAACATATCAGGCAAGAAGATAATAGAGGTCGAGCAGAAGATAGCCAGGCTGCCACGCGTGGCCGCGGTATGGGACACCACCGGCGAATTCGACTCGCTGGCCGTGGTCATGTGCAAGAGCAGGAGCGAGCTGAGCGCCACGGTGAAGAGGATGCTCTCCATAGACGGCGTGGAGAAGACGAACACCAACGTCGTGCTGAACGTGGTGAAGCGGCTCACGGAATTCGACGGCGTCTAGCCCGAACGGTAGCCGCGCTTTTCCTTGAGGTTCCTTTTCATGTCCTGCAGCTTCACGCGGGTGGATTCAAGAACTGCGGTCTCCAGCAACTGGTCGAGGACGTGCCTGGAGATCGGCTTGACGCCCTCGCCCGTGGCGACAATCCTGAGCTCGCCCACATCGCCTATGGGGGCGAGAAGGGAGCGACTGCGTTCGGGTACGAATCCGTTGCCAAGGTCAATGCCTGCGCATATGAGGGCCTCGCCGATGCATGCGGTCACGGGCACTACGACCTTTCTGGGTTGCTGGCCGGCCACGGTCACAAGCAGGGTTTTCGAGGACAGGGTGTCAGGTATCCCGTCCTGGTCTTTCGTGCCGTGGGCCAGGGCGTGCATGAAGTCGTCGTATGCCCGCGCCACGGTCCTGGCCTCTGGCCCGCCTCCTTTGTAGAGGTAATGGGCCGCCTCGCCGAGCTCGGCGAACCGGTGCATCCGCTCGTCCCTGACGATGAATTCCATGCGGAGGAGATCCTGCCTTTGGAACGTGAGGATGACGTGGTAGGACTGGTAGCCGTTGGGTTTGGGATGGCTTATCTTGTCCTCGAAGATATCCGAATTCACGAGATTTTTCTTTAGCGACTGGAGGTCGTTCGCTTCCATCACGATGAGGTTGGCTACGTTCTTGAAGTGCCAGATGTCGTTCTGGGTAATCGGCTTGCCGTTCCGCGATTTCAGTATGACTGTGGCTGCGACCAGGTCGTGGAGGTCTGCGATCTCTTCCCTGATGGTCCTTCCGGATTTCCGGCTGTAGCGGTCGGCCTTCTCCATGACCTTGCCCGGATGCTTCCGCTCGCGCACAGGCATATCGAACACGTAGCCCTCCTTGCCCAGCACAATTTTCAGCTTCGGCACGAGGTCGTTCATGACGCCCTTGGTGGCTTCGATGCGCTGGTGGATGGACCGCAGGGCGTTGATCGTCTGGTCATATATGCCCCGGTAGAGGTGGAAGTACGATATCTCGAAGAGGGTTCCGGCGAGCTTCCTGTAACCGAAAAGGTCAGCCAACGGCGAATACACCTTCATGGCAGCCAGGGCCGCGCGCTCGTATTCCGTATCCCCGGTCCGGCTGTCGAACGAATAGAAGAGCCGCGGGTCTAGGGCTGCGAGCTCCTTCTCGGAAGCCGCCCCCACGTCATGGCCGTACTGGGCGATGTCCACCATCCTCGCGAGCAGCCCGAGAGACGGCTTCTCGAGCAGCTTCTCGTATACCTGCGGGGACTGCATGCCGAGGTCGTTGTCCCTGAGCAGGTCGAAGGTCTCGAACCCCTTCACCACGTCAGCGTATCTCCCGAAATCCTCGGAAGGGAAGTTCCTGCGGTTGCCGCTGCCCCTGCGGAAGAGGTGGGCCGCGATTATGCTGGCGAGCTTGAAGCTGGTCTGATCCGGGTCTGCGGACCTGTCGCCTATTTCGCCCAGCTTGATCATGCTGTGGGATATGGCCGCGTCCAGCACGCGCTTTGCGTGCGGGAAAGCGCCCACGGCGTCCTGGCCGCCCAGCCGCTGATAGGTATCGTACCAGCGTTGGAGCGACTGCTGCAGCTGCGCAGGGTAGTGCGTGCCGTTAGCGTGGCGATGGAGGTCGATGTGAGCAGTAGCCATGAATATATATTTACTAAAACAGTATTTAAAGGTTTGGAAACGCTATGGGACGGGATAAAAATCAGATAAACCGCATTTTGGCTTTTTTCAGTTCCGCCACATTGCGCGAGCCGGTCAGGAAGGCGCAGACAGCCATCTGCTTCTGCCAGGTGTCTATGAGCTGGTCGAGCTTCTTCGTGTGGAGGGCCTTGAGGAAGGGGTAGGCAGCGCCGCACAGGTCAGCGCCGAGGGCTATAGCCTTCGCGCCGTCTATGCCGTTCCGTATCCCGCCGCTGGCTATCATCGGCAGCACGCCGCGGCACTGGATTATCGATTCCACCGTCGGTATGCCCCAGTTCTCGAAGCCCGGGGCCGCGCCGGCGCCCGAGCGCAGGTATTCCACAGTGCTCCAGGACGTCCCGCCAGCGCCGGCCACGTCAAGCCATTTCACGCCCACTGCCTTGAGCTTCAGGGCGACGTCCTGGCTTATGCCGGCGCCTGTCTCCTTGACGACGACGGGGACGGAAAGCCGCTCGCATGTTTTGCCTATCGCGCCGACAACGCCTGAGTAATCCGTATCGCCCCCCGACTGGATGACCTCCTGCAGCGGGTTGAGATGGACCGCGAGCGCGTCCGCCTCTATGGACGAGACCAGGGATTCAATCTGCCTGGCCGAGTATTTTTTCAGCTGGTACGCGCCGATGTTCGCGAGGAGGGGGATGTGCGGCGCCACGTCGCGCACCCTGTAGGTCCTTGCGATCGGGGGGTTCTCTATCATGGCGCGCTGGGAGCCGACGCTGAATGCGATCCCGTAGTTGTCCGCCGCCTGGGCGAGCCCCCGGTTTATCATTTCGGCGTCGCTGTAGCCGCCGGTTATGGCGGTGATGATCATCGGGTATCTTATGCGCCTGCCAAGGAACTGCGTCGAAAGGTTGACCTTGCCCAGCGAAATCTCAGGAAGCGCGTTGTGGATGAAATCCAGCCGCTCGAAGCCTGCGCTCTTGCATCCCTGCGCCCCCTGGGAGAGCACGAGCTCCACGTGGTCCTTCTTGCGCGACTCGGTTTGCGTTTTTGGCATGCTGGATAATCACCCGGAAGATTTTAAGA
>CAZYGF010000115.1:0-3611 GCA_964647575.1 Microcaldota archaeon | reverse complement strand
CGTGAACAGCTTTTTGGAGATTGAAGGCGCGCTCAGGGGCAGATACCTCAAGGGCGCGGCCGTGAAGGAGTGCGAAACGTGCGGCGAGCCCTGCTCCAAGGGGCAGTGCAGGTTCTGCAGGATAGTCCGGTGACCAGGATTAAAATACATATTATACAACATGTCTCCGGGTGGTAGCGGGATGAAGCTCGCTTTTGACAGGGCGCGGCAGGAAGGCGCGCAGAGGAGGCCGTTCAGGAAGCTTGCCATAGCGGGCAAGTTGCTCACGACTACGATTTTTGCCGGATTGCTGGCGGTTTGCACGGTATCATGCCATTCCAGGGAGGAGAAGGCGGAGGCGGAATTACAAGCACGTCTTGCTGCGAACGACTCGCTGAGACTTGCGAATGGGTGGAGCACCAGGGGAGCGGCATATGAGCGCCTCCCAGGCCTGGAGTATCGGGTGGAGGATACGATCGGGTGCATAACCGACAGGGAAAAAGAGGTTATGATCAGCCTGAACAGATTCCGGGATAATTTGAACAGGTGCATAGCCCACAGGGCGAAGCGCCTGAAAGAGGCCACAAGCGCCGGGCGGCATTTGCTCATAAGCGACGCGGTGGACGAATACGCATGGGTAAACCGCCCCTGGCAGGACAGCAGTTCCATAGATTCGGCAACGAGACGGGCAGACTCGCTATTCCTTTTGCGTACGCTGGTGGAAGTAGATTCTGCAGGACTTGTTGAAGCGCTGGCAAGTAAGATAGAAGAGCATAGAAATCGTGGTACGCTCCAGGGGAATGCGGCAAGACCCTATGGCCCGTTGATAAGCAGCGTCATCAGCGCAGCGAGGCCAATGCTTCCGGAAGCCAGGGAACGGCGGTATGACTCATTGCTTCTCCACAGTGCCGCATTGGACTATGCCGAAAAGAAGAACGAGTGGATATTAGAAGGGGTTGTGGCACAGGGGGTATACGGCATCGACTGGACGAGGTCCGTAGAATCTATAAAAAAGCTCCGCCCGCGGGTATGCCGCATCACGCTGAAAGCGTACGAATCGAGGAAATTGCCAGACCGGAAGCGGTTTTATGACTCGTTAATGGGCACAAACTATGACTCGTTAATAGTCACAAAACGCTTTAATGATTGTTTTTGGAAGAAATGGGTTAGTGAAGGCATGGAGAGAAAACGTTTTCCGGTAGATCCAGAGGTGGAAAGGAAACGCAGGGTGGAAAGGGAGTGGAAGGAGCACCTGGCAGAAGAGCACTACAAGGAATGGGGGCTGACAGGCAACTCGCCACTGGGAGGATATCATGCGCAGGAAGCCGCATCTGCAAGGACCGAGCCCCACAGGGCGCGCTGATTCACATGGCAGTCCGCAGGTGGGAACATGAAACTATTTGACAAAACGCAAACGCCGCGCGGGCCGGAAGGCGCGCAGAGGAGGCCGTTCAGGAAATTGCTTGTTGCTTCGGCCATCATAGGCGGAGTCATTTTAACAGGCGGAGCGCTATTGGAGCGGGCGCATATCAGGGAAATAAGAGATAAGGAGAATAGGGCGGTATACCTTCCAAAACTCGAAGAGAAGGCATGCGAGTCAGAAGGCAGATGGCTGTGGGAATTGGCTTGGAGTGCATCCTATGAATTCAATGAGAGATTGGCGGCTCCGGGTGGTTCGCTTACGCCATCGGCGCAGGCAATTGGCTGGCGCATGGAAATAGACAGTAATTCGAATGGCATGGAGGGGGAGAGAACCAGGCGCATAACCGGCATACTGAATGATTTCAGAGTGGAGATCCTGGAGGAGTACGGTTGGAAGATCCCCCAAAGGAACCGGAAGAAGGATTCTTTATTTGCCCTCTATATCATGCTGAAGACACGCGAGGATAGCTGGCTGACGTATTCGGATGAGTTTAGCCCGCTCCCCGGTTGCTCGCGCCCCGGTTCCTGCCTGAAATGAACAGGCCCTGCGGGCATCATGCCATGACATCGACGTCTTTCGGCGGCCCCTGCCGACTATGCCTCATCTGGGCTACCCGCTTTTTCACATGATTGATATATTTCCTGGCTGCGGCATCCACTTTCAGGATATAGAACCCTTGCGCCTCGAGGGATGCCTTGATTTCGTCATAATGGAACAGGACCAGGTGCTGTGGCTCAGTGAAAAACGGCTTTTCCAGCAGTTGTGCCACATGCAACAGCGGCGGCCAGAGCTGGTATGGGACCTGGTCGGATGTCTTGCGTATGATGGCGCCGGCCCTGCCGAGGAGGTACATGGCGATTGAGATGCGCCCCATCCGCAGGCTGCATTCCGGCACTTCAGCATCGCTTGGCTTCCCGGCGATTGAGGTGAGCTCTGCCTGGATTATGAGCCGCCTGGTGGCCAGGAGGTTGGACCAGGTGGTGAGGCGTTCCAGGTCGCCTGCCCTCCGGTTCTTACGGCTGGCCAATGTGCTGACCAGGGGAAGACGCTGCGGCGGATTTTTTGGTGGGGCTATGGGCTGCGTCGGGCGGACAAGCGGGTCGCGGTGGAACGGCAGATGGTAAATATACATGGTAATCTTATTTTGTAATGAATGTATTAAAATGGTTGTTATCTCAATGGCGGGCAACAATAAAGCGGGCGTGCCGCAAGGGGCAAATATTTATTCTTAACGGGCGTAATCTCTTCATGGCTGATTTTGGGGGTCTTGTCTGCTGCGGAGGGGCGTTCGTCGTAATCGGCATCCCGCTCCTCGGCGCCTTCATACGCACCATATACGACTACCAGAAGGGCCTGGTCCTGACGCTCGGAAAATACTCGGGCATGCGGGGCAGCGGGCTCCAGCTCATCATACCTGGCATCCAGGACCTGAACGTAGTGGACATGCGCATACAGACCATAGACATACCGAAGCAGGAGGTGCTCTCCAAGGACAACGTGAGCGCCTTCATCAACGCCGTGGTCTATTTCAGGATAACCAATCCAGAGGCGGCCATCTTCAAGGTGCAGGACTACAGGGCAGCGGTGTTCCAGCACGCCCAGACCGCGATACGCGACGTCGTGGGGAGCAGGACGCTCGACCAGCTGCTGACCGACAGGAAGTCCATAGCCGACTCCATCTCCACGGTGGTGGACAAGGACGCCAAGGAGTGGGGCGTCGACATAAGCGGCATAAAGATACAGGACATCGGGCTGCCGGACTCCATGAAGAAGGCGATGGCAAGGCAGGCCCAGGCCGAGAGGGAGAAGCGCGCGGCGATAATCATATCCCAGGGCGAGAACATGGCCGCGGACAAGCTCGCAGCCGCCGCGAAGGTGCTGAGCGAGTCGCCGGGTGCATTGCACCTGCGCACGCTGCAGATGATATCGAGCGTGGCGGCCGACAAGACGAACATAATGAACTTCGTCCTGCCCATAGAGGGCGTGCAGGTGTCCGGGAAGGAGGGCGCGGCTGAAAGGCCGAAGAAAGCGCAGGTGTGACCCATGGTATTCTCCATCATAAACCAGTACGAGAAGGGCGTGCGCTTCGTATGGGGCAGGTTCGACTCGGTCGTCGGCCCGGGCTTCGTATGGAACATCCCGCTGTATCATAGCATCCGCACGCTCGACATGCGCACCAAGACGATTCCGATACCGCCCCAGGAGGCCA
>CAZYGF010000114.1:0-3624 GCA_964647575.1 Microcaldota archaeon | reverse complement strand
CACCTGGGCCGTCTTCGATGTATAGGCGTAGCTGGCGTTGAAGGCCACGTCTAGTTCTGCCCGCGGGTTCAGGGGCAGGACCTGGTAGCTTTTCCCCTCGAACTCCGCTGGGATTTCGCCAACCCTGTACCCGGCGCCTGTCGTTTCAACATAGCAGTATTCCTTCCCTTCGTATCCGATTGGGGCCGCAGCATAGCCGAGCGAACTCGCGTTGCATTCCACCCCCACGGCCATGTGCCCGGGCGGGTCGGGAAGGAGGAGGAGCACGACCTTGTATCCCATCTGCTGGAGTATCCCGGCCATCAGTATGGAGGCGTCCTCGCAATCGCCTCCGTCGTCGTATAGCGTCTCGAAAGCGTATCTGGGGTAGTTGTCGAACGGCGTGGTGACGTTGTCCGGCGTATAGGGCAGCCCCTGGACGAATGCCACCACGAAGTTCAGCCTCTCCCTGCCGTTGAATTTCCTTTCGTCTGCATATTCGTCAAATCCACGGACCAGGTCTCCGATGACGGTCCTGCTGTGCTGGTCTGACACGAAAAGGTCATAGGAGCGCTCCCTCGTCTTGGCCTTGTAGTAGCCATACCATTCCCGGCTCAGGCTCACGTTGTAGCTGTATTCGGCGCCGTTGAAGGTCCAGTTGTACTGTCGTTCGACATAGTCGCCGCCTGCCGTATCCGTGCTGGCCGAGATGGCGCACCTGCCGTCCCTGCAGTCGCATGTGCCCAGCTTTCCGCTCAGGGGCTGGTGCACGCACACGCCCCCGCTGCAGTTGTCCGAAGTGCAGATGTTGCCGTCGTCGCAGCCAGGGCACGGCACCGTGCAGCCGTAAAGCAGGAGGATGGCGAGGAATGCGAGTGCCGTGCGCATGCTAAGAGAAGAAAGCGGGAAAATAAAAGGGTTGCGCCGTCTATATCAATCCGGTTCGGTGATGAGATGAAGACAAAGACGGCTTACCTCGCCATGAATACCGAAAAGCGCATCCAGATCGTCAGAATCACGGACAAGGTGGAGCAGGTCGTGAAAGAGAGCGGCGTGAAGGAAGGGCTCGTGCTTGTCAATCCGATGCATATAACCGCCGCAGTGGTCGTGAACGACAACGAATCCGGCCTCCACCAGGATTATCTGCGGGTTCTCGAACGGCTCGTGCCCTACGGCGCCGATTACCGGCACAACGACACGGGCGAGGATAACGCGGCATCGCACATATGGCGCCAGCTCATGGGCCACCAGGTCGTCATGGCCATAACCAATGGCAGGCTGGACCTGGGCACATGGGAGCAGATTTTCTACTTCGAATTCGACGGCCAGAGGCAGAAGCGCGTGCTGGTCAAGGTAATCGGCGAATGAAGGCTAGAAGCGGACGGCTTTTTTTGTCTTGGGGTCGTAGATGCCCCGCTCCCGGGGGTTCTCCTCTATCCCGTGCTTCACGACGAGTTCCCTGCCGCCGGCAGGCACGATGAACAGGTGCTCGATCCTGCCGTCCGCGCCCTTCAGGAGTATGGAGTATTTCTCAAGCGTTTTCCCGGTTTCCACGTCCACATAGCCATAGACAACGAAGTCCTGGCCCCTGCCCTTGAGGACCCGCGCCTCCCTCTTCCCCTTCGCCCCGGTTGCTATGGTTTCCTCAGGATAATCCATCCCATCGCCTCAGTACGGCTCCTCTATGCCACAGTCCTCTACCGCGGCCTGCGGAGTCTCCCCGGCCAAAACTGAATGGCCGTTCTCCTTCAGCCATTCCCTCCGTTCCCTGTGGTCAGGAAGCGCCTTTTCCACGAGTGCCCAGAATCGCGGGCCATGGCTCCGGTATCTTGTATGCGCCAGCTCATGGACGATTACGTAATCGAGAACGCGTTCCGGCATGAAGAGCAGCCTGAAATTGAGGCTTATGGCGCCGTCAGGCGCGCAGCTTCCCCACCTGGTGAGGTTGTCGCGGACCGTGACTTTCGGAACGCTGGCCTTGAAATGCATCTGGTTGATGGCGCCTACCCTTTCCAGCAGCTGCGGCATGAGCTCCCTGGTGATCTCCCTCCGGACCAGTTCGGATATTCGCGTGTCCGCATCCGGGTGCTCTGCGGCCCTTACCTCTATCCTGCCATCCGCCGCCCTCGCCCCGAACCTGCTCCCCCTAACCATCACTACGTCGAATTCCCTGCCCAGCGCCCTGAGCCTTTGCCCGTGGAAGAACCTCGCCTTGCCTGCCTTTCCCATCCGGTCCGGTTTCCATCTGCCCTTTTCTATCGCCCTTACGGCCCTTTTCAGGAGGCTGGCGCCAACACGTTCGCGTTCGGATGCCGGCCATCGCGATGGCAGGCTTATGACTATGGTTTCCCCTTTCAGCCGGGCAGTGGCGTTCCTGTTGCTGCTGGCGATGCGCATTATGGCGAATTGCCTGCCGCCTATGGCCACACTCTCCACGAACTGCTTTCCGTAGCAAAGGATATATTTTTTCCCTTCCATGTAATTCCGTGAAATGCGAGGAAAAAATACCCGGCGGGAAGCTGATTGCCATCGAGGTCCAGGCCAGCGGCGGCGTTGTCGGCGGGGTGAAAATAACCGGCGACTTCTTCCTCCACCCCGAGGAGGCGATAACCCGTGCCGAGGCCGCGCTTGTGGGCCTGCCCCTCCCTGCTGAAGAAAGCGAGGTAGCGGCCAGGCTGCGGGCCGCGATGGGTGATGCGCAGCTGATCGGCGCATCTGCAGATGATTTCGCCAGGATCTTCATGAGGGCGGTCGGATGAGCTGGCGCATCATACCTTATTCGGAAAACAATGCGTTTCTCAACATGGCCATTGACGAAGCCGTGAGCGAATCTGTAGCAGCCGGCGGGCCGCCCACAATCCGCTTTTACGGCTGGAAACCCAGCGCGGTATCCATCGGCTATTTCCAGAGCCTTGAGCAGGAGGTGGATCTGGAGCGCTGCGGCGAGCTTGGCATTGATTTCATCCGCAGGCGCACAGGCGGCGGCGCGGTCTACCATGACAACGCGGGCGAGATAACCTACAGCGTGATAGGGAAGCAGGAGCTGTTCCCTTCAGATATAATCGCATCCTATCGGCTCATCTGCGGCTGGATATGCAGTTCGCTCGCCTCCCTGGGCATGGATGCGGAATTCAGGCCCATAAACGACATAAGCGTCGCCGGAAAGAAGATATCCGGCAATGCGCAGACCAGGCGCGGCGGCGTCCTGCTGCAGCACGGGACGGTACTCCATTCGGTCGACGTGGACCGGATGTTCTCGGTCCTGAAGGTGTCGGACGAGAAGATAAAGGACAAGATGATAGCCACCGTGAAGGAGCGCGTGACATCAATCACGCAGCAGAAGCCAGGGGTTTCCCGCGCGCTCGCCCTCCATGCGCTCGTGCAGGGCTTCACGAAGGGCAAATCGTTCGAGACAGGTCCGCTAACGCCAGCCGAGCTCAGCCGTGCTGAAGAGCTCGCAAACGAACGCTACAGGAAAATGGAATGGAACCGGATGCGCTAGATGTACGCAGTCAGCGCCAGTATCATGTGTATTATGGCTATCGCCAGGCCGGCGAACGCTACCTTCTTGTGCAGCTCGAACGCGAATTTCAGCCTTTTGTTGAGGTGCATCATCACGGCCGCTGAAAGCAGCAATGCCAGCGC
>CAZYGF010000113.1:0-3629 GCA_964647575.1 Microcaldota archaeon | reverse complement strand
TGGGCGGTGAGAAACGCCTACCTGCTTGTCCTGGCCGGGCTCGCATGCGTGGCCGTCCCCCTGGCCATACGCAGGGGGTATCTGGAGCTCAGGAAGCCCAGATACAGCAAGATGCGGGTGGATGGCCTGATGAAGTTGCAGCAGATGTTCGGCGATGATGAAAACAAAAAATAGCCGCCATCCTGCAATCCTGCTGTGTGGAAGGGGCAAAAAAGCGCGGCCAGCGAACCCTGGTTCTACGAGATAACCCTAAGCCGTGCTTTATAAGTTTTTCTGAGATAACCTTGCGGTAGTGTCCAATGGGTCCATATCGTGACCAATGGTGAGTGAGTATGCTAGAGCGCAACCGGAAAACGTACGCGTTTTTCCTCCTGGTCCCCCTAGTCCTCTCCATCACCGCCCTGGTTGCCAATCTGCCGCTCGAGAACGGCACCGTGAACGTAAGCTACGTCGCAGGGCTCAGCAGCGACTTCTCCAACCTGCTCCTGGAGGTCTCCACCGCGAACGGCTCCTATGCGGCACCCTATGAGATAGTGGACAGGCAGGACGGCAAGTGGGCCATTGTGCGCCTGCCCCTGCCAAAGGACAACTACACGCTTAACGTGCTCGCCGCCGCGGGCAACGACAGCGTCATTCCGTCCGCATACGGCCCGGACATGCTTGAGATAACCTATTTCGAAGGCCTGGCGCCGGACTTCTCCAACCTCGTCATCCAGTTCGTTGACAGCAACGGCGACATGGCTACCATCCCCTATTCCATCATCGCACTGGAGACTGGCAAGTGGGCCACCATATCACTGTCCCGGGCGCCCATGGCAGGCGAATCCATCTCGGTGCTGGTCCAGCAGCCCGTGGATGTGGCGCCACAGCCCGAAGCCCAGCAGCCTGCCGGAGGGGAAAGCAGCCACTGGCTGTCCCCGGCGCCGCCAGCAGCCAACGATTCGTTCGACAGCATCACAATCCACCGCATGCAGCGTGGCCAGCCAGTTTCGGCAACATTAGACGGCAGCGACGCGGAGATAGACGGCAAGGCCTACGACCTGCTGGCTGCGAACGCGACCGTACGGCTCATCGTCGAGGGAGACGCCAGCTTCAATCCCCAGGGCGCCGGAGTAAAGGACAAGCCAGCCCTGCGCGGCCGCAACCTCCACGTGCTCGAGATAAAGCGCGATTCGCTCGCGGCCCTCATCAAGGCCGGCGGCACGAAAATCCACCTGGACACGCCCATGGACATCTCGCTCACCGGCAGCATCCCGCTCATCAGGGCTGACATCGCAAGAAGCACATACGGGCTGGCGGGCAGCGGCACGGCAATCTGCCTCCTGGACACCGGCGTGGACTACGGCGCACCGCAGTTCGAAGGCATGGCCGTCAGCGGCTACGACTTCGCCAACGGCGACGGCGACAGCATGGACGACAACGGCCACGGCACGTTCATGGCGTCGGTCATCCATGCCATCGCGCCGGAAGCGACGATAATCGCTGTCAAGGTGCTTGACTCGTCAGGCCACGGCTATTCCTCGGACATAATCGCAGGCATAGACTACTGCAGGCAGCTCGCCGCCAACGATTCCATACACGGGCTGCGCATAATCTCCATGAGCTTCGGCGGCGGCAGCTTCAGCGGCTGGTGCGACGCGGACCCGCTCTCAATCGCGGTGGAGGACGCGTACGAGGACGGCCTCATGCCTATCGCGTCGTCAGGCAACGGCGGCAGCGACGGCATAACGCTGCCTGCATGCGCGATGAACGCGACCGCGGTCGCGTCGACCACCAAGTCCGACGCCATCTCGTCATTCTCCAGCATCAACCCGATGGTCGACCTGCTCGCCCCTGGCGAAGGCATCACCGCCGAAGGCCTCTTCGGCCCGCAGACAATGTCGGGTACCTCGGTGAGCGCAGCGCACGTAGCCGGCGCAGCCGCGCTCCTGTGGCAGACCGCGCCTGACATGCCGCCCGCAGAGGTCGCGCAGCGCTTCCGCAGCACAGGCATCCCTGTCTGGGCAGGCGCCGCATACTACCCGCGCATAGACGTCCTCAACGCGCTGCTGAACAACGTCACTGGCATCCCTGAGCCGCCGCCGGTGAACGAGAGCAACGGCACCGCGGGCGAGTTCGCCGCGGCCCAGAGCATCGGCGTCATCTCAGTCCAGACATACTACCTTTACATGGCAGCAGGCACGACTTCAGCGTACGCGCCATTCACCGGCGGCCAGACGAACACCAACTCGGTGCCGTTCGCCACCCTGGCCATCAACCACACGAACACGGCCGACTACTGGAGCAAGGCTTTGCCTGACATCTACTTCAACTCAAGCGGCGTCATAGCCACCAGGGTGAACAGCACCACGTCAACCATGGGCGTCCTTGTCACAGTGGTGCAGTTCGCCTCCAGCTCGGTCAGGGTGCAAAACGGCAGCTTTATACTAACCACAGGCTCTAACACCTCCTCCCTTGGCACAAGCGTCAACCTGTCCAGGGCTGCCATGGTCTTCTATTACCAGTCCACTGACCTCACTGATGGCTACAACGACAACATGGTCCGCGGCAACATCAGCGCAGTAAACCAGCTGACTTTCCTGCTGAATCCGACAGGAGCCACAGGCGTGAAGTCAGGGCACTGGTACGTGTTTGAATCCCTTACCGGAGGGTTCACGGTCCAGAACGCGAACCTGAACTTCGGCACATCCACCACCACTGCGACCGCGACCATCTCCCCTGTCCAGATGAACAAGACGTTCCTGATAGCCTCACACACCACGTCTGAGACCGCAGACGACCCTCTGGACGGCTCGCCCATGGTCAACCTCACAGCCACGGACACCATTACCGGCACGCGGCTGGGCACGCCTGCCGCCACCCTGAATGCGACGGTGTTCGCAATCACGTTCGCAGGCACAGAACTCGTCCAGAGGGGGGCCTTCAGCTACGCGACCACCACCGGCTGGACCGCAAGCGGCACGCTCACAGCCGTCGACACCGCGCTTTCAATGGCATGGAACCCAGTGCTCACCGGGCGCATGGCAAGCGATTCAACAGCAGCCTACGGCATCAGTTCAGCATCGCAGTTCCTGAACATAACCGGTTCAACCACCATCGCAGGCACAAGGCACAGGAACATAGGCAATACGCGCGGCTCGTGGGAAGTCATATCCTGGTCAGGCCGGGTCCTCGAATGGAACCAATCCACCCTGGACATCGGCAGCATCCAGCAGGGCGCTTCAGCAGCAAATAACGCAACCGTCACCGCGACAGGCAACCACACCGGCGTAACCGTCACACCGGTCGCAGGCAACGGGACCGCGTTCATCAACGCCACCCCGCTGAGCCTCGGCAACATGAACGACACCAACGTCAGCCAGGTGAAGTTCAACTGCTCGCCCTCTGCCTCAGAGGAAGACGGCTACTACGAAGCCGTGTTCAAGGCCAATTCCTCCAACTTCCCCCCTGGCGTCAACATCACAGTTGGCTGCAACGTCAATTCGTCCGCCACGACGCTGTTCTTCGACGGCTTCGAATCGGGCGCCCTGGCCGCATGGAACCTGACCGCCGCAACAGGCGCGAACAACTGGACCGCACTCACCACGAGCCCGTGGCGCAACGCCTACCATGCGCAGGCGAACCCTGCC
>CAZYGF010000112.1:0-3632 GCA_964647575.1 Microcaldota archaeon | reverse complement strand
GATGAGGAATCGGGCGTGCTTATGACAGCGTTGTTCATGACTCCGCCTGTGTTGGTGATTTCAAGCTGTGCGGTGATGGAGCCGCCTGGCGCAATCGCCTGTGGCGTCACTGAAAGGGTCCTGATTGCGAGTATCTGGTGCTGTGCGACAGGTATGGGGATGGATAGTGGTGTGCTTTTTGCGGCCGAGGCGCCGGGTATTGCCGAGGCGCTCGAATAACTGATTTTCAGGTCGACAACGAAATAGCCGCTCCCGACCTGCTGCGGGACGCTAAAGGGCACCGAGGCTATCGCCGTAGAGGCCGCGCCGATGTCACCCAGGTATATGCTGGAGTAGTCGTTCTGGCCCGGCACCTTATAGTAGATGGTGACACCTTCAGCGCCGTCGGCTCCTGAATTCTGTATCGTCAGCTGGAGCTGCGTCGCTGCTCCTGCATAGACGGTTTCCGGAATGGTGGTGTGGCTCACAACCTGCAGGGCAGGCTCGGCATGCGCTGCGCCGGCAAAAACCAGCAGAGACAAAAACATAATTCCCAGGCATATTCCATATTTCATGCATAATCCCTCGTTTTACATCGGTTTTATCTTGATGCTGCGCCCTTCCTTCGCAATACGGGGCTTCTGCAGCGTTTCCTTCTCTATCTGCCCGTCCCTCAGGTGGATGACCCTCTCGCTGTACGCCGCAACAACCGGCTCGTGGGTGACTATGACCACCGTTATCTTTTTTTCGCTCCACAGCAGCGAAAGGAAGTCCATGACATCCTTGCCGGATTTGGAATCCAGGTTGCCTGTTGGCTCGTCCGCGAGGATCATGCCGGGGCTGTTGGCGAGCGCACGGGCGATGGCGACCCTCTGCCGCTCGCCGCCGCTCAGCTGGGACGGCATATTGTCGTGCTTGGGGATGAGGCCGACACCGGCCAGGCGCGCCTCCACGATGCCAGCCCGTTCAGCCTCGCCCATCTCCCGTATTATCAGCGGCAATTCCACGTTCTTGAAAACGGTAAGCGTCGGCGCGAGGTTGAATGCCTGGAAAACGAAGCCGATGCGCCTGTTCCTGGCTTCGGCCAGCTGGCTCTCGGTCATCTTTGAGACGGACACGCCGTCGAGGTATACCTCGCCCGAAGTCGGCACGTCAAGGCAGCCAAGGAGATGGAGAAGGGTGCTCTTTCCGCTGCCGGACGGGCCGACAATCGAGATGAATTCGCCTTTCCTTATCTTGAGGCTGACGCCCCGGAGCGCCTGGAAGCGCGTGTTGCCGGTAACGTAGTCCTTGGTCGCTTTGTCTATTTCAAGTATGAATTCCGACATGGCATTGCCCTCAGGTTTTCCAATGGCCCGGGCGGGCCGTTTCGTTTGTAATGCTAATGTAACCTTAAAGTAATAATGTTTATTAACCTATCGCGGGCATTAACTGCGGGTGAGGCGATGGTTGTACCAATGGACCCGATGAACATGGGGATACAGGGGATATTGATGCCGGTTTTCGGCCTGCTGCACATACTCGCTGCCGCGAGCGTAGTGGTGGCGGTGTTTTTCGCGTTCAAGCTGTACCGGGAAACTGACGGGGCCTGGTACTGGCTTTCGCTGCTGCTGTCGGCGCTTTTTTTCGCGCTTGGGCAGGCCATCAAGATAGTGGCCCCGGGCGGGCCGCGTTTCGCGCTGTTCGGGATACTGAATGAAAGCGGCGACATAATCGCGACGCTGCTGCTCGCGGTGTCCTGCTATGGCATCTACAAGACAATGAAGGACATACGGAAGAGAGTGGAATGAAGACCATCCTTTTCTACTGGAGCAAGGGCGCTGACACCCGGGTAAGGATACTCAGGGCTGTCCAGCGCTGCAATGCGGGCGGCAAGGGCTGCTACCTCAATACCATCGCCGCCTCACTTGGCCTGAGCCACGTGGGCATAAAGAAGCACCTCGACATCCTCATCGAGGAAGGGTACGTGAAGATCATCAATCCAGGAGGCAAGCCGCTCTTTCTGGAACTGTCACACAAGGGGCAGGACGTGCTGGGCGAATTTTCCCAAAAGGCCGCTTCTGCCAAAAAGCATTGAATGGCGTGATGGCCGGCGGATTGGATGCGGGAAACTAATTTAATGATAGCACTCGCATTACAGCCATGGCCAGGAAGAAGGATGTCGTGGAAGAGGACGGCCCGCACGCGGGCTGGAAGAAGATGCTTTACGGCGCATCGATACTGATTTCTTTCGTGGGCTCGCTGGTACTGCTGGCGTTCACGTTCCTGATAAATGACGCCATGGACAAGACGCGCGACCTGACGCTGGCGAACGTGGAGAATATCCAGGGCGACCTCGCCGCGCTGGACGGCGCGCTGGCAAGCGCCGAGGAGGAGCTGAGCGTGGTCAACGACACGTTGAGCGGGCTGCAGGGAACGTTCACGCCCCTGGAGGCCGGCCTGCGGAAAACCGGGGACTCGATAGAGAACCTGGCCGATGCCGCCTCCGGCATACCTCTGATAGGGCAGACCGTGCCGGTCGGGGATTTGAAGGACGCGTCCGCCTCCATGAAGTCTGCTGCGGCAGAGCTCAGTCGGACTGCGGCCACGTTCGACGGGCACAAGGCCACGATGAGCGACCTGAAGTCCAAGGTGGGCGGGATACGGCAGACCGTGTCCAGCCAAAGGACGACGCTCTCGCAGACGGCAACGTCCATAGAGGACGTATTCGGCCTCATCAAGCTGGCCAACTTCCTGTTCTTCCTGGTCGTAATATCCATGTTCAGCATGCTCGTGATAAATTCGGCTGCGGGGTTGCTCTGACGGGGTCGGTTTGGTGTACCTGAGGATACATGAGAGCGGCGGGCAGAGGGTTGTGGCCGTATGCGACGAGGAGCTCATAGGCAGGGCGCTCACGGACGGGAAGGCTTATCTGGACCTTGACATGCACCGGGGCTTCTACGTGGGCGAAAAAACGGATGCTGCCAACGTGAAGAAAGCGCTCGCAAGCTTCACATCCGCCAATCTTGTCGGGAAAAATGCGGTGAAGGTGGCGCTTGGCATGGGGCTCGTGGCTGCCGACGACGTCATGTATATAAATAGGATACCGTATATCCAAATCTACAAAATCTGAAAGGTGGGACTAGATGAAGGTACTTACGATAGTTGCGGACGACAAGGTAGGGCTTCTCGCGGACATATCATACATACTCAGCAAGAGCAGAATAAACATAGATTCCGTCAACGTGGATGTCGTTTCCGGGAAGGCGATAATAACGCTCAGCCTGTCCGACGTCATCAAGGGCAAAACCGTGCTGGAAGCGTCCGGCTACTCGGTTGAAGGCGGAGAGGCTGTGATAGTCAAGATGCCGGACCAGCCGGGCGAGCTCAACAGGATAACCGCCATGCTGTCCAAGGACGGCATAAACATAGAGAACGTGCACACACTGTCCAAGGATGGCAAGAGCACTGTGCTTTCCATACGCACTGACAAGCCGAAGAGGGCCGCGACCATCCTCAAGAACTACCTGATAACCAACGAATCGACCTACTGACGCTTACAGGATTTCGAGTTCGAACGACCTGCCTTTTTTGTCTATTTTTGCCTTATGGAGCTTTTCCAGCTCCTCGAATTTCCCTTCTTTCGCCAGCGCGAGCATGCGTTCGATTTCGGC
>CAZYGF010000111.1:0-3654 GCA_964647575.1 Microcaldota archaeon | reverse complement strand
GCCGGCATGGTGCTGGCGCTGCTCTTCGCAAGGAGCCTCATCCTCATATGATAGCAGACGTGGCGGCGGTCCCGAAATCCGGGCGTTTTTCCGTTTCCTTCAAGGACGGCAAGGTGAAGATTTTCCTGAAGAGCGCAGCCGAGGGCAACAAGGCGAACCTGGAACTCGTGAAGGAGCTTTCGAAACTGCTCCACGCCCCAGTCCGCATAGTGTCCGGCCACACCTCCAGGCGCAAGCGCGTGGAACTCGGCGCCAGCGAATCGGTATGGGCGTCATTCCTCGAAAAACACAGATAGCCGGGAATAGGCTTAAAAATTCTGGCTGGGCTATTGTTCACGGTGAATTCTGATGGCTTTTGATACTATTTTGCTGGCTGGACTGTGCATAGGCGGCCTGGTGCTGCTCGTGCTGGCCTACGTGGCGCTGACCTACAACAGGCTCATCACGCTGAGGAACCGCGTGGACAACATGTGGGCGCAGATTGACGTCCAGCTCAAGAGGAGGTACGACCTCATCCCCAACCTCATCGAGACGGTCAAGGGCTACATGAAGCACGAGAAAACGACGCTAGAAAACATAACGAAATACCGCGCGCAGCTGGTGAGCGGGTCGGTCGAGGACAGGGCCCAGGCCAACAACATGCTCAGCCAGGCGCTCAAGTCCATATTCGCCGTGGCTGAGAACTACCCGAACCTGAAGGCCAACGAGAACTTCAAGATGCTCCAGGACGAGCTGGCAGGCACGGAGAACAAGATTTCCTACGTGCGCACTGCCTACAACGACTCGGTGCTTGACTTTGACAATGCCATCCAGATGTTCCCGAGCAACATCATCGCCGGCATGCTCGGCTTCAAGGTGAAGCCGTATTTCGAGGTCCCGCAGGCCGAGAAGGCAGCTGTGAAGGTCAAGTTCGAGTGATGATGCGGCGCAGACTGCGGGCTGGCGCCGGGCAGGGTGCTGGCTTCGGCCCGGGGTGACGACATGGCTGAGCACGTGAGCTTTTTCGACGCCGCAGAGGCGAACAAGCGCAACACCTTCATCTTCATCGCCGCCATGTTCGTCCTTTTCCTTGGCATGGTGGCTGCGCTCTCATACGCTTTCAAGCTCGGCGTGTGCGGCCCCACCCTTGGCTTCGGCTTCCTCCTGCTCTACACGCTCATCGTCTATTACCAGGGCGACCGGGTCATACTCGCGCTCAGCGGCGCGAAGGAGGTCACCGCGAAAGAGCAGCCGTTCCTCTACAACGTCGTTGAAGGACTGGCAATCGCATCGTCCATACCAGTGCCGAAGCTCTACGTCATAGACGACCCCAGCCCCAACGCGTTCGCCACCGGCCGCGACCCTAAGCACGCATCGGTCGCAGTCACGACCGGCCTGCTGTCCATGCTGAAGCGCGAGGAACTTGAAGGAGTCGTGGCGCACGAGATATCGCATGTCGCGAACTTCGACATCCGCTTCTCCATGATGGCCATCGTGTTCGCCGGCGCAATCGCGCTGCTGGGCGAGTTCGCCTGGCGCTCGATGTTCTACGGCGGGGGAAGGCGCGACAGCCGCGGGGGAGGCGGAATCCTCATCGTCGTCGCGCTGGTCTTCATCATACTCGCGCCCATATTTGCCGAGCTGGTCCGCTTCGCGATATCGCGCGAGCGCGAATATCTGGCCGATGCCAACGGCGCCAAACTCACCCGCTACCCGCCCGGCCTTGCCAGCGCGCTGGAAAAGATAAAGGCTGCCAACATCCCGACCAAGGCGGCGAACGACACGACCGCGTCGCTGTACTTCTCCAACCCCTTCCCGAACAAGCTGGGGCTGCTGTTCGCAACGCACCCGCCCATCGACGACAGGATAAAGCGGCTCAAGGCGATGTAGCAACGAATTTAAATACGCCGCAAGTAATCTATCTGATTCTCATTAGAGGTGCAAGATATGTACGGTGTTTCTCCCCAGGCATATGACAGAGCGATTACGGTATTCAGCCCCGACGGCAGGCTTTTCCAGGTGGAATATGCCAAGGAGGCCGTCAAGAGGGGCGCGACTGCGGTCGGCATAACGGCGAAGGACGGAGTGGCGCTCGTCGCCTTCAAGTCCATCCACACGAAACTCGTCGTCCCGGAGTCGCTCAAGAAGATATTCCAGGTGGACTCGCATATCTGCGTTACGGCAAGCGGGCTCATCGCGGACGCACGCCGCCTCGTTGACGTGGCGCGTGTTGACGCACAGAGGCACAGGATAACCTACAGCGAGATGCCAAGCGTCGAGTCGATAGCGCGCAGCGTCTGCGACCTGATGCAGGTATACACGCAATACGGCGGCATCAGGCCGTTCGGCGTGTCGCTGCTCATCGCGGGCGTGGATGCGCAGGGCCCGAAGCTTTTCGAGGCAGAGCCAAGCGGTGCCATGACCGCGTACAAGGCCGATTCCATCGGCGCGAACAAGAAGGAAGTGGACGACATACTTGATAAGAACTACCGTGACACGCTCACGGTGGAAGAAGCCATAAAGATAGCGCTGGAATCAATCCGCACCACCCAGGAGGAGAAGCTCCAGGCTGAGAACGTGGAGATATCCTACATCCCGGTCAAGACCAAGAAGGCCCTGACGCTCTCGGACAAGGAAATCGCCAAGTACCTCAAGGGAGCCTGAGTTTTTACGTATTCCCTTCTATTTTCCGGCACCGGCCAGTTTCTACCGGACGATTGTGCCGTTGTGCTTCTTTCCCTCTATGGCATTCTTTATGTCATCCATGCTGTCGCCGGAGACGAAGTGCGTCTCCACCTTTGAGCGCGCTATCAGCTTGCACGCCAGCATGTCGAACACGAAGTGCGTGCCAGCCGACCTGCTGTCGTTCTCGGCGGCGAGCTTTATCAGCTCGTTGTAGCTCATCCTGCTGAATTTTTTCGCCTTCGGGTTCTTCTTGGGATTAGTGTCATAGATGCCTTCCACGTTGCTGATATTGACGAGCCGCGTGGCGCCCATCGCCTCGGCAAGAAGGACCGCGTCCGTATCGGTCGTGATGCCGGGGATGGTCCCGCCCATGACGACCACCTTGTTCTTCCTGCCCTTGGCCTCCTCGAAGTCAGTGATCACGTGCCTGTAGACATCCACGCCTGCGCCGGAGAGCGCGGTTACGAGCAGCTGGGCGTTCTGCCGCGTGGATGTTATGCCGATGGCGTCCGCCTCGTATTCGTTCGCGCCCAATTCCCGCGCAGCGTTCGCATAGATGCGGGCTATGGAGCCGCCTCCAGTGAGTATGCCGAACTCGCATTTGCTCTCCTTTATCATCTTGGAGATGGACCGCAGGAACTTCAGCGATGGCTTGCCTTCCGGATTTATTGTGCTTCCGCCTATTGAAAGTACGACGCGCATGTTTAGCGATTGTCCGGCTACTTTTAAAATAATGCCCCTCCTTATCCCATCCGAGGTGTGAGGATGGAAATCCACTACAATAAATTCCTACCCGTCAATTCTTTCGCCAGCGCAGCGGCGCTCGTCTCGCTTGCCGTGGTGGCGTTCGCGCTCGCTTTCGCCGTGGTGCCGTTCATGGAATGGAGGCTGCACTTCTTCCAGGCCGCGGTTTTCACCGCCTCGTTCGTTTTCGGCCCGCTGGCCGGGGCTGCCGTGGGTGCGCTCGCGTCGTCCTGGTCCGGGCTGGTT
>CAZYGF010000110.1:0-3718 GCA_964647575.1 Microcaldota archaeon | reverse complement strand
GCTATGCTGACACGCATGCGGCGTGCAGCGAGCTGTCGCTCGTGTTCGTGAAGGCGCTGATCGGAGAAGGCGTCCCTGCTGTCTCCATAGCGCCGGCAGCCGTAATCACGCAGAAGAACAAGCGCATATCGCGCTTCGACACGGACGTCGTAAACGATTGCCTGAAGAACGGCTGCCTGCCGGTGCTCTACGGCGACATGGTGCCCGACAGCGCGTTGGGCGGCTCGGTGTGCTCTGGCGACCAGATTGTCGCATATCTCGGCAGGAAGGCGGATTTCATAGTGCTGGCGACCAACGTGGATGGCGTGCTGGACGGTAACGGAAAGGTCATACCTAAGATAACAAGCGCTAATTTCTCAGACGTGGCGAAGCATCTCAAAAGCGCGCCAGGGGACGTGACCGGCGCCATGGCAGGCAAGCTGAAGGAGCTGCTGGCGCTGGCCACCGTATCGTATATAGTCAACGGCGCGCACCCTGAAAGGCTGGAAGCGCTCATGAGCGGGAAGCAGGCGCTCTGCACTGAAGTAAGGAAATAAGGCCGGCCCGGACATATCTTTAAAATAAATGCGTGTTAAGCCAAATCAGGTGCTGTTATGCGTGTTGACGAGATTGTAATCCTTATTCTGGCTGCGGGAATGTTGACTGTTGTCGTTATGTTCGGCACCGGCTATCTTAAAGCCGGCGCTCCGTGCGGCGAAGGCACGGTGCAATACCTCATAAATTATTACGAGCCGAACGGGACCATCCCGCTCACCACGCTTGCCACGAAGCTTCCCGACGGCTCTTACCAGACCGACAGCGGGAAAATCCTCAACACGGTCGATAACCGCCTCAGCGTCGTGAGGGCAATCGCTGGCGGAATCGGAGGATGCCAGTGTGACTGCTGCCCGGACCAGGTCGACAAGCCGTGCGTGGAGCCCGAGCCCAGGGAAAGATACCTCTGCGCGGACAACCGTGTGGTGAGCAGCAAGGGCGAATGCGGGAACGACTGCAACTATACCGCAGTGTCCAAGATATTCGTCTGCTCCAGCGGCAAGGAAGTCCAGGACCCGGCCGAATGCGGCGGAGTCGTGGAGATATTATATTACTGTTCTGACGGCAGGACGGTGAGCAATGAGAGCGCGTGCGGATGCTCAGCCACGGCGGCAGCCCCGGTCACCGCTGCGCCAGCCTGCAATTCATATTTCGTGGAGAAGAAATACAAGTGCGCTGACGGCACCATATCTGCCAGCGCGGACGCCTGCGGTGACCGCGAGGTGAAGGTATACTACATATGCTCGGACGGCAGGAAGGTGGAGAAGGAATCCGACTGCTCTGCCCAATGCCCCAACCAGGCCTACCCTGCGAGCACGCTGGCAGCCAACCTGCCGCAGGGCGCGGTGCGCATCGTCTATGAATGCTGGGATGGCGCTATAGTCAACAGCAGGACCGAGTGCCCGCTCTATTGCCAGCGGGGCTGCCAATGCCCGGATTATGAGAAGCCGGTCTGCGGAAGCGATGGCAGGACCTATCCGAACAGGTGCTACCTGGGATGCGCAGGAGTAGAATATGTAAGCGACGGCGATTGCGGCACCTACCAGTGCGTGGCAGAGGGCAGCGGATGCGTCCCGCCGACCATGACAGTGACAGCGCTGGTCGCGAATACGAACCGGACCGTGTGCTGCCCGGGCCTCCAGTGCCTGCCATTGGCCACGGCGGCTTACGTCAATGCAAACGTGCAGCAGCAGTATACCTGCCAGCAACTGACGCAGTGCGCCGGCGAGGGCCAGAAATGCGCTGCCACCGCGTGCTGCCAGGGCCTGACGTGCAGCAACGGCTACTGCGGGCAGGCGTGCAGCCAGAGCGGCATCGCATGCAAGCTGAATTCCAGCTGCTGCTTAGGCTACTGCAATCCGCAGACCTACAAGTGCGACATCCCGCCCACCTGCGTCAAGGAAGGCGAGACCTGCCGGTACAGCGCCGCCGGAGCTACCGCGTTGATAGAGAAGACCTGCTGCTCCGGCCTCGTCTGCAATGAAAACAATGTCTGCGCGCCCCCGCCAACCTGCAGCCAGGACAGCGCCTCGTGCAAGCTCGGCTCGGAATGCTGCAGCCAGTACTGCGACCCGGTGACCTACAAATGCGGGGCCAGGCCGAGCTGCTATGACACCTATTATCCCTGCGGCAAGAACAACGACTGCTGCAGCGGCTATTGCAACCAGAACGCGAAAGAATGCTGGAAGATACCCTCATGCGATGACAGCTGCTCGAACGGCGTGCGCGAATACGCCTGCGAATTCAATGTAGCCCGCGGCGCATGCGAATGCCAGGCAGAATCCTGCCCCAGCCAGAGGTGCAACACTGCGGGCACGGCCTGCGCTGCAACGCAGCAATGCACGTACGAATACTGCTCCAACGGCATTTTATACACGAGCTGCTACTTCAACCAGCAGACCGGAGGATGCACCTGCACGCAGGTCGCCTGCACCTCGAAGAGGTGCAACATCGCCGGCACCGCATGCGGATGATTGGTTGTCCAACGCTGCGGCCATAGGCCGGCTCGGCTGGGTGCTGGCGCAGATGCGCCGTGAGGCGACGAAACGCGGCGCGCCTGTGTTCCGCATGGATGCGAGTACGAAGGAAAGCCCGTTCAGCATGCTCGTCTTCACCATGCTATCCGCGAGGACAAAGGACGACACGACCATGCGGGTCGGGGACAGGCTTTTCCGCATCGCGAAAACGCCGAAGGCTATTATCGCGCTCGGCCGGAAAAAACTGGAAAAGCTGCTTTACGGCGTGGGCTTCTACCGAGTGAAGGCAAAGCACCTGCTTGGGCTGTGCGCCGGCCTGGAGGCGGCAGGCTATGGCAATGGCCGCGTGCCGGATAGCCTCGACGGGCTGCTCGCCCTCCCTGGCGTGGGCCGGAAGACCGCGAACATCGTCCTCGCGCGCGCCTACGGCAAGAACACGCTGGGCGTGGACGTCCATGTCCACAGGATAAGCAACAGGCTGGGGCTCGTGAGGACGAAAAAGCCAGAAGAGACCGAGCGCGCCCTCGTGCGCATCGTTCCCCCAAAATACATCTGTTCGCTAAACCACAATTTCGTAGCGTTCGGCCAGACCGTCTGCCTTCCGCGGAAGCCCATGTGCGGCATCTGCCCGCTCAGCCGCATCTGCCGCCGCGTGGGCGTGAAAGAGCCATGCGCGGGCTGCCGGTACTAGCCGCGTTTCGCTATCTGGGTGGCGAACGACGCGAAGCCGGCCTTGTCCAGCTTCTCCTTTATGGCCGCCGCATGCGCCTTGTCCTTCGCAAGCGCGATGCAGCAGCCGCCGCCCCCGCCGCCGGTGACCTTGGCGCCGAGCGCGCCCTCCGCAATCGCAATCTCGTTTATCCGGTCGTTCAGCTCGTCTGAAACCCCGATCTCCTGCAGGAGCTCATGGTTCGAGTTCATGAGTTCGCCCACCACGTCGATTTTGCCTTTCTCAAGGGATTTCCTGCCCTCAATCTCCAGGGCCAGGTATTCGTCCATGAGCTGGGCGAATTCCTTCTCGTCCTGCTCCTTGAACTTGCGCACCGCCTCGACCATCTTGGACGTAGGGCTGTACTTCCCGGTGAACGACACTACGAGTTCGAGCGGCTTCCTGACGGAAAAATGCTCGAATCTGTTCTCCGCAGGGGTTTTGCCCCTCCTGAACTCCACCACGCCGCCGTAGGTCGCCATGAGGTTGTCTATGCCGC
>CAZYGF010000109.1:0-3822 GCA_964647575.1 Microcaldota archaeon | reverse complement strand
GAGGAGAGCGACGCTGACGTCGCCATATCGCTGTTCAGCTACGTCATGCAGCAGATAATGACCGACAAGGCGACCGGCATGTTCGACATAGACACGGTCATCGGCAAGCCGAAATCCGAGAGGGAGAAGCAGCAGAAGGCAGACACCATAATGGACATCATCCGCGAGCACCTCCGCAAGAACGACAGCGCCGAGGTGGAGGCGGTCGTGGCTGACGCGAAATCCTACGACATCGACGAGCAGGCTGCGCACCGCATAATCACGGACCTGCTGAGGCGCGGCGTAATATATGAAAAGGAATATGGCCATATCAGGATAGTAGGCGAATGAAGCGGTGAAGCGATGAAGCTGGTAACGGCCATATTGGCATTCTTCATAATAGCGCAATTGCTGGGCATATTTACCGGCGTGACGATACTGCTCGACCTCACGAAAAACCCCTACGTGACCAGCCTGGTGGTCACCGGCAACGTGGACAACCCGGCCAATGCCGTATTCTTCATATTGTACATGCTCGCCGGCGCGTTCGTCATGGTCATGCTCATGCGGCTCTTCAGGCTGCACTTCATGATATTCCGGGTGCTGGAGTTCGTGATGATCGCCACGTCGAGCTCAATCGTGTTCTACGCGTTCCTCAGGCTGGTGCTCGGCTACGGGGACAGCACAGCGATGGGCATAATCATGGGGCTGGCCTTTTCCGCCGCGAAGGCATTCAGGCCCTCGCTGAAGAACGCGGCGGCCATACTCGCCACTGCCGGCGTCGGCGTGATTTTCGGCATCTCGCTGGGCCTGTTCCCGGTGGTGCTGTTCCTCGTCCTGCTTTCGGTATACGACTACCTCTCGGTCTTCATGACCAAGCACATGGTGGAGATGGCCAATTTCGTGGTCCAGAAGGACCTCGCGTTCACAATCACCGCGAAGGCGCCGCCGCCCGCCCCGGGCGAGAAGGAGCAGAGGGTGGACCTGGGCACCGGGGACATGGTCGCGCCCATAATGCTCGAGGTATCCGCGCTCACGTTCAATCCAACCGCCACCGCGTTCGTGTTCGCGGGCGCCGTCGTCTCGCTCTACCTGTTCATGTTCCTCGTGTGGAAGAAGAAGATGATACTCCCGGCGCTCCCGCCCATAGTGCTTGGCATGCTGGCCAGCCTGCTTATAGGGTTCCTGCTAGGATTCTACTAGCAGCCGGTCATTTTTTCCTGATGAGCAGGTCTAGGACGACCTGGACAACCAGCGGCGAATATGGCCTGACGATGCGCTGCGACTGTATTTCCACGGAAACGCCGCTCTTTTCCGCCTTGAGCACGGCCTTTTCCATCGCCTCGCCGAACGGGTCGCTGGCGTCCGCGAGCGTGTAGAAGTGCACCACGCCGCCGTCTTTCAGCGCCGCGAAAGCAACGTCCAAAAACTCCTCGGCGCTCTTGGGCAATGGCATGACGACGCGGTCGAACGACCCGGCAGGAAGCGAGCGCACGGCATCGCGCGCATCGCCCTGGAGCGGCTCGATGCCCCTGAACCGGTTGAGCGTGATGTTCTCTTTCATGTAGCGCACCGCGTCGGGGTTTATCTCCACCGCGGTGATGTGCGCGTCCGGCCGCTTTTTCGCTATGGCTAGAGCGAACGGCCCGACCCCTGCGAACAGCACCAGGACGCGTTCGGCCGGCTCCACCAGCTCCGCGATGCGTTTCCGCTCGCTGGCGAGCCGCACCGAGAAATAGACCTTCGCCACGTCGAGCCTCATGGGCACGCCGTTCTCGCGGTAGGTCGTCTCAGTCCGGTCCTCGCCTGCCAGGAAGCCGAGCCGGCGCACCCTGAACTCGCCTTCCATAGGGCCGAGCTTTTTCAGCACCGTCTTCACGTTCTTGTGGACCTTCAGGAGCGCTTCGCCTATCTCCTTCTCTTTAGGCCCGAGCTCATCCGGTATTTCCACGATGGCGATATCCCCGATTATGTCGAACGACGCGACCAACGCATCGCGTTCCGCCTCTGTCAGCAGGCCGGAGAGCGCATCGATGAGCTTTTTCGGCGGGCGTTCACGCCGTTCCGCTTCACGCTCCACCACTTCGAACTTCGCGCCAGCCGGCAGGCCTTCTTTCGCACTGGCTGCGAGCGGCAGGAAGATGAACTCCCCTTCGCTGGAAATGGGGTATCCGTTGTCCAGCACCCCGGCTGCCAGCAGTTCCTGCCTCGTTCTCTCGCCGTCTTTCCGGGGAACTTTCAGGAAACGCATAAAATGCCTCATCCCACAAAACGCTTGGCCGCCTTCAGGAAGTTTTTCGCATCGGTTATGGCTTCCCTGGCGACGGCTTCGGTGCAGACAGACCCTTCGTACTGCACAAGGTGCCGCATCTGGCGGTAATTCTGCGAAACTTCGGCGAGACGCGCAATGGCGGCGTCGCTTTTGAATTCGGTTTTTACGAATTCGAAAAGGCAGAAATGGCTCCGTTCTTTATAGCCTTTGGCATAGAGCAGCGCCCGTGCGGAATGGAAGAGACTGATGTACGACGTGAGGAATGAAACGTCGTAGGTGTCCTTGCCGCAGACCAGTTCGGCCTTTCTTATGTAATCCTCTGCGATTTTTAGCTGGTTGTGAAGCTCTTCTTTTGCGATGCTGGCCTTCCGCAGCAGGCCCTTTTCCATGCAGTCACCATAACTCATATCGGATTCCCCCAGATAAGCAGATTGTTCTTCTTTAATGACAGGAAGAAATTATCTTTTTTTCGTTCCATCACGCGCCATTTTGCAAAGCTCAGAGAGGTTATGCTCACCTCCCTTCCGAGTCGCGCTTCAAGCTTCCGGAACTCTTCCGCGTCGAGTTGCCGCTCGTCGGCGGTTATGATCAGGATGTCCAGGTCGCTTTTATCACCATAATCGCCTGAGGCAAAACTGCCATAGAGCGAGACGGAGAGGACATTCCCGTTTTTTTCAAGAAACGGTTTCAGGTATGCGCCGTCCGCCACAAGGTACGGCCCGATAAAGCGCTTGAGGGCGCGGGTGCGTGCATCGCTTTCTTTCAGGCAGAATTGGTGCACGTTTCCTATCACCGCTTTCTCAAGAAGGCCGTCGCGGAAATAACTGACGCAAAACCTCTGCGCGGTCCTGGGGCTTACCTTCAAATCCCTCGCGAGCTGGTTTATGTGTATTTTGGAATTCGGATGGAGCAGGAAGTATTCCAGGACCGCCCAGCCCTTGAACTTGTGCCATTCGGTAATCATATCATATAGGATATAATCGTATCATTTATAAAATGATATGCCAGGCATCGCGCCTATTCCAGCATTATTGCCGGCTTGTCCGGGAGCGCCGAGCGCGCCTTGTCGTGCTTCGCCTGCTCCTCCGGGAGGACTTCCACCGGGCAGGAATACTCCGCGGACAGGAACGCCTCCGCGTCCTTCAGCGCGTCCAGCTCCTCTTCCTGGGAAAGCGGCAGGGCGAGCGAATGCACGTTCTTCATGACCTGCTTGGCCACGCTCTGCACTTCCTTCATGGGCATCTTCTCCGCGGCCGCGGCTTTCATCAGCGTTTCGAACGACGGGTTGGCTTTCGCCATGGCATAGAGCTTCCTTTTCCATTCCGATGCGGCGTAGACCGTCACCCTGGCCGGCTTCCTGTTTATCAGCCCTGAAATCTTCTCTATGTCGCCATGCACGCGGCGGATAAGCTCCTCGCCACGCTCGATGCCATCGTCTATCTTCGACGTGTCGGGCAGGGGGAACTTGGCGAACGAGACGAAACCCTTGCCGCCGAGCATCTCCCAATACTCTTCGGCGTAGTGCGGCATGAAAGGCGCTATGAGCACGGCCCATTTGGTGAAGAAGTCGT
>CAZYGF010000108.1:0-3838 GCA_964647575.1 Microcaldota archaeon | reverse complement strand
GATTTCATGCATACGCTGTTCTTTATCTCGCTCGTCGTGCTGGCGGTTTCCGTGGCCGGTTTCCTCCTCATGGGCAGATGAACTCCTTATAAAATCTTCCCACCAACCATTCTATGGGGTGTTATGATGGTTGCAAAAAAGAAGAAAGCTGCGAACTTCTCCAAGAACTGCGCCTGCGGCGGCGACTGCCATGCCATTGACTCCTGGCTTCCGGGCTACCTGCTCATTGGCTTCGGCTCCCTGGCGCTGCCGTTGAACTTCGGCGTCCTGGAAGGCCTGGAGCCGCTGAAGGCATGGCCGGTGCTGATGGTGCTGGCTGGCGTAGTGCTCGTAGTTAAAATCGAGCTGTGCAGGTCCAAGTCCAAAAAGTAGGTTCAGAGCCCCTTTTCCTGCGCATACTGCACTGCGTTTTTGAAGACGCGCAGCCCCAGCGCTTCCTTGACATTCCCCTTCACCCAGTACGGGCAGTTCTCAGGTATGTTGAACGCTTCGGGGTGTGGCATCATGCCGAACACGCGGCCTGAGGTGTCGCATATGCCCGCGACATTTTCCACTGAGCCGTTGGGGTTGTAAGGGTAGCCTGCTAGCGAGCCATGCTCATCGGTGTACTGGAATACCACCTGGTTCTTTTCCTTCAGCTGCTTCAGCACGCCTTCATTCGTCGTGACGAACTTGCCCTCGCCGTGGCGGACCGGGACCAACAGGGCCTCGATGCCCTTTGTGAAGACGCACGACGAGCCCTGGTTGCCTTTCAATATGACCCACCTGTCCTCGAAATGCCCGGAGTCATTGCTTATGAGGCTCACCTTCTGGGTGAAGTCCGGCTCCGGAAGGAGCCCCATCTTGACCATCACCTGGAAGCCGTTGCATATGCCGAGTATGAGCTTGCCGGATTTCACGAATGAGTCGAGCGGCTCGCGCAACCGGAATTTCATCTTGTTGCCGAAAACCTTGCCCGAGCCGAGGTCATCGCCGAACGAGAAGCCGCCTGGTATGAAGAGCAGGTTGTATCTTTCCAGCCGCTTCGGGTCATCGAGCAGCTTGTTCACGTGGAGTATGTCTGCGGCGCCGCCGCTCTTCTCGATAGCGTACTTGCTCTCATTCTCGCAGTTTATGCCGTAGCCGGTAAGGACAAGCGCGC
This sequence comes from Microcaldota archaeon, assembly GCA_964647575.1. Taxonomy (GTDB): domain Archaea; phylum Micrarchaeota; class Micrarchaeia; order Anstonellales; family Bilamarchaeaceae; genus Bilamarchaeum. The sequence goes on along the minus strand of CAZYGF010000108.1, from coordinate 2,697 downwards.
GAAGTGGCATGCTGGTATATCCCCCTACAGAATATTAAACTTTCTTCAATCCCTTTATCCCGTCAAAGTCGGACGGCTTGTGCGCAAAAAGCAGCGCGTCGTTCGCGATGCATATGGCAGCGGTCAGGACGAGCTCGCTTCGCTTCCCCGAGTTCCCCTTCTCCTCGAGCTCGCGGTTTATGGCAGCGGCTATCTGTGCCGCCTTGCGGTCGAATGGCAACACCGTCACTCCGTTCACGAAGGCGCTCACCACCTCCGGCTTGTTTATGACCTCGGTGATGTGCAGCATGGTGAAGCTGGTGATGCACATTTCCTCGCGGTCAGCGTAATACCTCATCTTCTCGTATGTCGCGTTGCCGCCGCCCAGGAAATCAAGCGCAGTTTCGAAATCCAGGCATATCTTCTCCACGCACTCACCTGTTCCACGCGTAGACCCTGCGGACCTTTTCCATGGCCCGCCTGTCAACGTCCATCTCGTTTATGCTGCCAGCGAGTGCGATTATATTGCGGCCCTCGTCGCGCCTCTGCTTGAGCAGGTACCTCAGAACCTCGCTGAAGCTCATGTCCTTTGACCTTTTCAGTTGGTAGAGGTCAGCGTATATATCATCCATTATTGTGATGACCTTGACCATTCCAATCCCCCTTATCACACTAAAATGAAGCTTTTTGGCTTCATAAGTAAATGCATTTACTAAATACATTTATAAGTTTGACCTCGTTTTAGCGCTCCTTGTTTCTTTTGAGCAACTTTTATGCATTTTTTCTTCCGGCGTAAAAACAAACTTATTTAAAGCGCCGGAGACCGTCAATTAGTCCACGCATTTCCTTCAGGAAATGATAACGAAAAATATGGAAAAAGGCGACCAAAAACAAGGTGAAAACATGGAAGACTTGGTAAGATCTGTAATGGGGGAAAATACGCCGCAGGAGAAGTCATCTTCTTCAGAGGCGCTGAGCTCGGAGAGCATAAAAATCGTGACTGTCGGTGTCGGTGGTGCAGGAAACAACACCATCAACAGGCTGATCAAGTCCGGCGTGAAGGGCACGGAGCTCGTTGCCATAAACACGGACAAGCAGCACCTGAACATCGTCCACGAGAGGGCGAAGAAAGTGCTCATAGGCCGCTCGGTCACAAAGGGCCTCGGCGCAGGGGGCTACCCGGACGTGGGTGCCAAGTCCTGCGAAGTGGACAGGCCGTTGGTTGAACGGGAGCTTGAGGGCGCTCACCTGGCATTCGTATGCGCAGGCATGGGCGGCGGAACCGGTGGCGGTGCCGCACCTATCGTAGCGCAGATAGCGAAAGAGCAGGGCGCGATAGTCGTGGCCATGGTCACCTATCCGTTCGCTCTGGAAAGGGCAAGGAAGAAGAAGGCAGACGAGGGCATCAAGCTCCTCAAGAAATACTGCGACTCGGTCATCATACTGGACAACAACAGGCTGGTCCAGCTGGTCCCGAACCTGCCCATGGCAGAAGCATTCGCCGTAGCCGATGAGATCCTCTCAAGGGCAATAAGCGGTCTCGTGTGGACCATCACGCAGCCGTCGCTCATCAACATCGACTTCGCTGATGTACGCTCCATCATGGAGGGCGGAGGCGTAGGATTCATCGCGGTCGGCGAGGGCAAGGGCAACGACAAGGTCCGCGCAGCTTCCGAAGGTGTCGTAAAGAACAGGCTGCTGGACGTTGACTTCGAGGGTGCCAAGGGCGCGCTCATCCACATCACCGGTGGCAGCGACCTGACGCTCGGCGATGCAATCAAGGCCGGCGAAATGATAACCGAAAAGATGGACTCGGAAGCGAACGTGAAGTGGGGCGCGCGCATCATGCAGAACTACGAGAGCAAGCTGGAGATAGTTGCCATCGTAACCGGCGTGAAGGGCGCTTCAATCGCGGGCAATTCCATGTCCAGCGACGAGGAGAGCTCCTCGATACCGGCCTACTCCCAGGACCTAGAAGTCCTTGGCTGAAGGCCAGTATTTTTCCTTCTTTTTATTTTCTCTTTTTTTATCCCCTTTCTTTCCGCAAGGCGACCATCCCATTTATTTCCCTTCCCAGCATATTCTTTTCATGGACATCAAACTTATCGCCAATCCGAAGAAATCCTGGGCAAAGGCGCTCGCCCGAGCGGTCGCGCTGTTCCTGAAACGGGATGGCCACCGCATCGTCCGGCGCGGCGCCAGCGCCACCGTCTGCATCGGCGGCGACGGCACCATACTCTATGCCAACCACCAGAAAAGGATTGAAGGGGCGGTGCTCGGCATCGGCAGCACCAAGAGCTACATCTGCCAGCTCCGCAAGCAGTCATGGCGCGGCAGGATATCCAAGGCGCTCAAACGGAAGAAAATCCGGATAATGACGCTGGACGCGCACATGGGCAAAAAGCATTACAATGCGCTGAACGACTTCGTCGTCCACGCGACGCATTTCCGTGTCGCAGAGCTCGCGGTGGCGACCGTCTCGTCGGGCATTATGGTGCGCGCCTCGTTCGAAGGGGACGGCGTCATCGTTTCCACACCACTCGGCTCAGCGGCCTATGCCTACTCGGCCGGCGGTATTAAAATGGCACCGGCGCAAAGGAAGATAAGCATCGTTCCCATCTGCCCTTACAAGCGCGCTTTCTCCCCATCGGTGCTGCCTCCGGGCGGCACGGTAAGCATAAGGCCGGGAAGCGACTGCGCCTTCATAGTCGACGGCAT
>CAZYGF010000107.1:0-3855 GCA_964647575.1 Microcaldota archaeon | reverse complement strand
AGCGCGCTCTCCTTTATGAACGCCCGCGGCAGGCCGATGAGCGCCTCGGGCGCCCTGAGCATCTTCCTGAGCAGCGACTCGTCGCCGCGGTTCTTCCACAGCCACATGGCGTCTATCAGGTCGTACATGCCGGACGCTTCTTTCTCTGTTATCGTGCCGACCGCGGTCCTGCGCAGTTCCTCCATGCGCGCGCCGCCGCATTCCTTTCCCATGTCCTCGCACAACGTCCGTATATACGTCCCTGCGTCCACCAGCGCCTCGAAGAGCGCCAGGCTGTCTTTCGCCTCAAGCAGCTTCAGCGAGTGAATCGTGCGTTTGCGCGGCACTTTCCGCACCGCGCTGATTTTCGGCGGGGTCTGGGTGAGCGTTCCAGTGAATTTCGCGAACAGCCGTTCAATGCCTGCTTTGGCCTGCGGCTGCCTGAACTTCATTATGCCGACGTACGTCTTGTCCTTGCCTGCGATGTACTGGAGCAGCTTGGTCGCGCGGCCGAGCGCCACAGGCAAAACCCCTGAAACGTCCGGGTCCAGAGTGCCGGCATGCCCCGCCCTGGCCGAGCCGGTTATCTTCTTCACGAACGTGGTTATCTCGTGGCTGGAGTGCCCGGGCGGCTTGTTGATGATTATGACGCTGTTTTTCAGCAGTTCGTTGATATCCTGCATCTCATTACTTCCGTTTCGCCTTTATCGCAGCGAGTGCGAGTTGAAGTAGCTTTTCCGGCTGGTTCCTGCCGCCGTTGAGGACCGCGTCGAAAATCTTCTCGTCGTCTATGTCGATGTTGTACAGCTTCTTGTAGCGCCTGCGGTTCTGCTCGTCCCGCGCCAGCAGGTGCTTCAGCGCCTGCCCCACGGTCATTCCATCCCGCTTCGCTATCCGCTCGGCGCGTATCCTGTCGGCGACCTTCACCTTTATGCGCACGTCCGCGTCCACCATCCACGGCCCGAGCCACGTGGTCACGACGCAGTCGCCTGCAGCCGCCTGCTCCTTCAGCACCGCGTCGAACTTCCTGTCGATATCCGGATCTTTTGCCGCCCTTTCCTGGAACTCCATCAGCGACACGTGTTCCCTGGCGGCAAGGTCCTTGAACGTCGGGCACACCAGCCGGTAGCCCAGACGTTTCGCAAGCAGCTCGCCAAGCGTGTTCTTCCCGCTTCCGGTCAGCCCGGATATCGCGATTATCATGCCTTTTCGCCCGTCCATTTCCCAGCGGTCCCTTCCGCCTCCTTTTTCTTCATCTGGCCCGTGACTGCCGATATCGCAAGGCTGGCTATGAACGAGATGAGGATGAACCACCAGTATGGCTGCTGTATGCGCTGCACGTTCAGCACCGGTATTGGCATCGGCAGGTCCACGTAGAACGACGTGCCGTTGCTGAGCACCGCCCTCACCTGGTCAGGCTTCGCCGACGGCGTGGCATAGAGCTTCACCGTCTCGCCAGGGGAATAGCTTTTTTTGTCAGCATGCAGGCTGATGGGCTCGCCCTTGGGCGCCTCGGTGAAGTTGTCCGTGACCTGGGCGTTGTAGGCGAACCAGGTATAATTGGTGCCGGCTTCCCCGCCGCCACGGATGGAATGGGCAGTGAACGCCCATTTGCCATAATTGGCGTTCGCTAGCGTGTAGCATGCTGAGTATGTGCCGTCTCCGGCAGCCGCGTCGCACCCAAGCCCGTCGTCGCTCATATTGAGCGTGATATCGTCCTGCACGGTCGGGTCCACCTGGCCTATCATCCACATGAGCCCGAAGAACACGCCCAGGATGAATATCATCGGCTTGAACTGCGCCATCATGACCTTGTTCATCTTCGGGAGGAAGTCCATCTGGTCCTTCATGAGCTCCTGGACGCGCGCGTCGTCCTTCCTCTCCTGGGCCTTCTTCATCTCCGCGCTGAGCCGCCTGGACTCGGCCTGTATGGCCTCCATCTCGCTCCTGTCGACGAGCTTGTTCTGGAGGTACCTGGAGGCGCCAGCGTAGGCGAGAGCCAAAAATGCGACTAAGCCGGTGAAAATCTCGAAAACCATCGTTAACCATAGAATAAGGAATTATTAAATACTTTTGGCGGCTTCTCTGATGTGAAATGGCAGACTTGGATTCGCAGGCCAAGCTTGAGGTATACAAGCTTGTCCTCAGCAGGTACAAGGCCCTGATAAGCGAGAAGGAGTCCCGCTCCATATCCGAGATACGCCAACGGGTTTCTCCGTACAACGACTTCATAAGGAAGATGCGCGACTCCATGGTCACTGACATGGTGCCCTACGTCTTCAAGACCCAGTTCTTCGTGGCCGCACAGCGCGCCATGGCCTACGTGCGCAGCATCCGCACCTGCGAGTTCGCGTTCACCTTCTGGATGGACTTCGCCGAGATGGACGCCCTGAAGCTGGGCACGTCCATGGACAAGGCCATACTGCTCGCGGCGCTCCTGCGCTCGCTGGAATGCGAGGACGCGCGCGTGCTGGTGACGAAAAAGGGCAGCGCCTTCGTAAAGTTCGCCTGGAACGGCGCCCCCTACCTCTTCGCCGCGGAGAGCGGCTCGCTGCTGGCCGGGGACGACGCCATGAAGGTCTTCGCCGACGACCCCGTGGCGTATTCGTTCAACGACATGGCCTATGAGAACTACGAGGAGAACGACTGAAGCGCTCACATCAACTTTATGTCGTGCGGCGCGAGGATTTCCAGCATCTCCGGAGGCCATCCGTTGGGATAGACCTCGCCGATGTGCGCTGCCCGGAGCATGAACATGTTGAGCCTGTCCTGGCCGATGCCGCCGCCTATGGAAAGCGGTAGTTCGTTGCTCAGGACCTTCTGGTGGAACGGAAGGCCGCGCCTGTCCGTGCAGCACCTTATCTCAAGCTGCCGCTCCATGCTCCCGGCATCCACGCGTATGCCCATGGACGAGAGCTCCAGCCCTATCTGCAGGACCGGGTGCCATACGAATATGTCGCCGTTCAGCCCTGGCTTGCCGTGTGCCCCAGGCGTGATCCAGTCGTCGTAGTCAGGCGCGCGGCCGTCGTGCGGCTTTCCACTGAGCGGCAGGTTCGCGCCTATGCCCCTGATGAAGACCGCCTTGCACTCCTTCGCGATCTGGTTCTCCCTTTCCCTGGGCGAGAGCTTCGGGTATCCATTTTCCAGGTCTTCGGTGTGCACGAATTCTATATTTGAGGGAAGGATCCTGTCCGTCCCGTATTTGCTCGCGACCTTGTCCTCGGTCGACCGCATGGCCGCATAGATGAGCTTTACTACGCGCTGCAGGAAGTCCGTGTTCCGGTCGTCCCTGGTGATGACGCGCTCCCAGTCATACTGGCACACCAGCCCTGAATGTGTGCTGTCCAGCCCGTCGTTGCGCCTTATGGCGTGCATGTCAGTCCAGATTCCCTGTCCGACAGGGTAGCCGTCCTGGCCAAGCATCCATCTTTTCCATTTGGCGAGCGAGTGCGGCACCTCGAATATGGTGCTAGGCATGGCAGCCAGGTCAAAGCGCACGGCGGTTTCCACGCCGTTCAGGTTGTCCTGCAGCCCGGTGGCCGGGTCCAGGTAAAGCGGCGCCGGCTTGTGGGTGAGGCTCAGCCTCTCTTCGAGCTGCCGGGTGAAGAATTTCTTTATCTCCCAGGCCGCCTCGCCAGTCTTCCTGGCGTCCAGCAGCGGCTTGTAGCCGTGCGGTATGAGCAGCGAAAACTTCGGCCTCTCCACCTTCTCGACTTTTGTGATGTGGTGTTTCATATTGTATATTAGAGTGCGGAATTCTTTTTAAAGCGATGCACCACAATTTTAGTAAATCAGGCACAACGCCCCGCCGCAGACGTTACCGGGCCTGTCGGTCTATTTAAATACTTTTCGCAGTAAATTACATCTTGTATCACA
>CAZYGF010000106.1:0-3860 GCA_964647575.1 Microcaldota archaeon | reverse complement strand
GAGGAATGCGGTGATACGGAATGAGCACCTGTCCCACGAGATGATAGGGGAGGTGGCGCACGACTACGTGGACGGCACGCCCCAGGACCTCCTGGCCTACATGAAATCGCACGGCATCAGGTACGCCCTGTTCGACATGGAGCTCATCTCCGGAGGCGGCCAGCTCGGCGGCAAGTACGGCGCGCTCAACTACCTTTCCTGCGCCCGGGACAACGAGACCACGGTGGCAGACGCACCTGGCGGGTCCCAGTGCGAGGCGGAGCACATGTGGGAAACGATTTTCGTGTCCGCACAGCCCTGCACCATATCTGCCATCTCCAACAAGACGGGCGTGCTGGCCTATGAGATATATGAGGATGCATATGAGCCAGGCCCGGACGGCGCGCCCAAATTCATCGGCACGGTCTATCGTTCGTTCTACAGGCCGGAGTGCGCGAGCCCCACCGACCCGAACCTGATTGCCTACTGCAAGAACGCGGTCAAGGCAGTCCCGACCTATTGTGTGGGCCCGGTCACGCTCGCCAATGGCCAGCAGACCTATACAACTTACCACCTGAACCAGACATATCCAAACGGCGACCTGAAGCTCAACAAGGCAATCCTGCAGCTGCCCTACCAGCTCCAGAATTCCTATCATTTCGGCCCGGCGACGGTGGTGACCCTGTTCTATACCAACGACCCGGTATGGCTGGAGAATGGCGAGGTCAAGAGCGGCTACGAGGACCGCAAAGGGAAATTCTACTCCTCCAACCTCTACCGCGCCCTGTTCATGAACGAGATACCCGGATTCAGGCTCGCCTATTCGACGCCTGACAACGCCGTAAAGATATACGAAATCGAGGGATGAGCTTGTACTCTGCCGCACTCCAGGAAGAATTCAGGAAGAAGGGCATAACGGAAGGCGACAGGGTAAGGGTTGCAGGCGAAGGCGGGGTATTCGAAGGGCTCCTGATGCCGCGGCCGCATCATGGCGACTCGGGCATCATCGTGCTCAAGCTCGACAATGGGTACAACATCGGCATAAGGCCGCTTTCGGTGCTGCTCGCCTCAAAATCACAGAAGGTTGCCAGGGGCACAGAGCAGGATGAGAAAGGGAAGAAGGGCGACATCGCCATCCTTGGCTGTGGCGGCACGATCTCCTCTAGAATAGAATACGAGACCGGCGCCGTATATCCGTCCATAAGCCCTCAGGAGCTGCGGGCCGCATTCCCCGCACTGGAGCACTGGCCCATACATGCGCGGCAGCTCTTCGCGCTTTTATCGGAAGACCTCAATGCGCACCACTGGCGCCTGCTCGCGGACGAAATTGAGAAGGAGGTGAAGGCTGGAAGCGACGGCGTCGTGGTGATGCACGGCACGGACACCATGGCCTACACCAGCGCCGCAATCAGTTTCATGCTCCAGAATCTTCCCGTTCCCGTGGTATTCGTCGGCGCCCAGCGCAGCTCCGACCGGCCGTCCAGCGATAACGACATGAACCTGCTGAATGCCGTGTTCGCAGCGACCCATGATTTCGGAGAGGTCGGCCTGTGCATGCACGCGGACACCAGCGACGATTACTGCCACATCCACCGCGGCACTCGGGTAAGGAAGATGCACACGTCCCGGCGAGATGCATTCCGCTCCATAGACTCGCGGCCGCTTTTCGCGGTGGACTACAGGACGAAGCGGTTCGATCCGCTCTCGGAATACAGGAAACGCTCGGCGCAGCCCCTGCTAGCACGCAAGAACCTCAACCCCAATGTGGGGCTCGTCTACACACACCCGAACCTCCGGCCCGAGCTGATAGCGAAGCTGGACATGTACGACGGCGTCGTGCTGGTGGGGACCGGCCTCGGTCACGTTCCGACCAATCCCATGAACGACAAGAGCGTGCACAGTGTCCTGCCCCAGGTGAAGGACCTCGTATCTTCTGGGATACCCGTGGTAATCACTTCACAGACGATCTACGGGCGCGTATGCATGCGGGTCTACTCCGCCGGCAGGCTGCTCATGGACGCTGGCGCGATAGGTGACGGGGCCGACTGGACGCCCGAGACTGCCTATGTGAAGCTGTGCTGGGTGCTGGGGCAGACCAAGGAAATGAAGAAAGTCCGCGAGATGATGATGACCGATTATGCAGGCGAGATCAGCATGCGTTCGGAGGCCTGCCCATGAAGATAGGCATAGAGATCCACCAGCGGCTCGCAACGAAGAAGCTGTTCTGCGGCTGCAGCTGTGAAATCAGCGAGGATGCAAAGCCCTGCGCCGTGATGGAACGGCGGCTGCACCCTGTCCTCAGTGAGCTCGGCGAGGTGGACCGGGTATCCCAGGCCGAATCATCCAAAGAGCGGACGTTCGAATACCAGCTATTTCCCAACAACTGCCTCGTGGAGATGGACGAGGAGCCGCCGGGCACGCTCAACGCTGAAGCGCTCAAGGTCGCGCTGCAGGTGGCGCTGCAGCTCAATGCGACGCCAGTGAACGAAGTCCAGGTCATGCGCAAGACAGTCATAGACGGCAGCAACACATCAGGATTCCAGCGGACGTCCATAGTTGCCATGAACGGCCATGTGGACACGTCCAAGGGAGCCATAGCAATCCCGCTCATAGCCATAGAGGAGGAGAGCGCAGGCATAGTGTCGGCAGGCGATGCCAAGGCAACCTACCGCCTCGACCGGCTCGGCATACCGCTCATAGAGATATCCACCACGCCGGACATAAAAGACGGCGCGCACCTGGCAGAGGTGGCGCAGAAGATAGGCATGATACTGCGGACGCTGCCCGGCGTGGCCCGCGGCCTCGGGACCATACGCCAGGACGTCAACATATCCACCGAAGGCGGGGCGCGGGTGGAGATAAAGGGCGCCCAGGACCTGAAGTTGCTCCCGAAATATGTGGAGACCGAGGAGAAAAGGCAGCTCGAGCTGGTGAAGCTGCTGGCTGAGCTGCGCTCGCGCAAGGCCCTGCCGGTGAAGAAGCACGAAACTGACGTTACGAAGGCGTTCCATGACACCAAGGCAGCCATCATTGAGGCAGGCCTGAAGGCCGGCGCCATTGTGCTCGCCCAGAAGCTCCCTGCCCACAAGGGGCTGCTGGGGAAGGAGCTCCAGCACGGCAAGCGTTACGGAACGGAGTTGAGCGACTACGCCAAGCTGTCCGGCGTGAAAGGCATAATCCACAGCGACGAGAGCATGGAGAAATACGGCATAACCAAGGATGAGCTGGCCAGGCTCGGCCGGGAGTTGGGCATGGGCGAAAACGACGCGTTCGTGCTCATCGTCGCGCCCAAAACCCAGGCCGAAAGGGCAATGAGCCATGTCATTGACCGCGCCAACATGGACTACGTGCCTCAGGAGACACGCAGGGCCAACCCTGATGGGACGTCGTCGTTCATGCGGCTGCTCCCGGGAAGGGCAAGGCTCTACCCGGAAACTGACGTGCCGCCCATAACGCTGACGAAAGAGCTGCTGGAGTCGGTTGAGCGGACAGAGTCCCTGGAAGCGAAGAAGGAGAAGCTGGAGAAGATGCTCAACCGGGAGATGGCCGGGCGCGTATTGAAATCCAGGCACCTGCACCTTTTCGAGAAACTCGTTGCCGCGGGGGCCGACCCGATGCTTGTTGCGACGACGCTTGAAGAAACCGTCGTATCCCTCAGGCGGGAGGGCGTTGAGTTCCCGGACCTGGAGAAGACCCTGTCAGACCTCTTCCAGGAGTTCAGCAAGGCGGCTTTCGTCAAGGCGGCCATACCGGAAGTCCTCAAGGGGATGGCAAAGGGCGCCCGCGCCGAGGCCGTCCTCAAGGTCTACAGGCTCCAGAGGATAACCGGCAAGGCGCTGGAACGGATAGCCGAGGAGTCCAACCATGACATGAAGGCCATA
>CAZYGF010000105.1:0-3890 GCA_964647575.1 Microcaldota archaeon | reverse complement strand
AGCTCCTTCCCGACCTCCTCCTTGGTGGGCCGGGCGGTTCCGGCCTGGCCGAGGCAGCCGGCCAGCAGCGCCAGCAGGACCAAACTCATGATGATTTTTTTCATTTCAATCACGCTATGCCCTCCACCCGCTTATTTATATTGAAATTTTCGCAGAACGCTTTCTAAAATATCTTTATAAATCAGGAAAGCGGATTACGACGTATGCGTTTCTGGCAGGCACCTCTGCTCATCGCCCTTCTGGCCAGCCTATGCTCGGCCGCATTTGTCCATGGTGACATCTATTCCGGCGATCTGCAGAAGCTCAACCGCACGGTCATCCGGGTGGACGGCCCATTCTCCTACCAGCTCGTCACTGACAGGGCGAACTATTCCATCTACCTTCCGGAAGGCGATTACAGGATTTCCGCGAGCGTGTCAGACGGATACGGCAACACGGCCCTCTATGCGGAAGAGGCGGTGAAGGTGGGCAGCGACGACCAGCGCATGGACCTGGTGCTGAGGCCTGCGTGGCGCATGGAGTATACCTTCGCCCTGCTCGCCTTTGTCATAGTCGCATGCGCGTTCCTGTGGGCGAGGCGGCAGGGCGGAATCCCCCGGCCGCATCACGAAGCCCCTGCGGCGCGGAAAGCCGTCGAGCCGGATGAGGATGCGAAAGCCGTGCTTCGCGCCCTGGACGGTTTCGAGGGCAGGGCCACGCAGAAGGAGCTGAAGGAAGCGCTCGGTTTCTCGGACGCCAAGCTCAGCCTCATCCTCTCCGAGCTCGAGTCGCTCGGCAGCATAAGGAAGTTCAAGAGCGGAAGAGGAAACATCATAAAGAAGGTTTAATCCAGCTTCTTCAGCCCCTTCCACCAGGAGTTCGAGTCCATGCGCTTCATGCGCGCGAGCAGCGCCTTCGCGCTCTTCGTTTTCAGCCTGCCGGCGATGTTGTCAATCCAGGTGGCGGCCCCCCTGTGGCCTGCGTCCGCGTATTCCTTGGCCTGGAACGCGCATTCCAGGTAGTCGGCGTCCTTCAAGACCGCCCGTTCCTTCGCGGAAAGCTTCAGCACGCCGAGCACCGCGCTGCGCAGCTCTGCCGGCAGCTCTTCCGCCTGGTCAGCCTCCACCTTCCGCTCCAGTTTTTCGCTGACTGTTATGTACCTCGCGGTTATCTTGTTCAAATCCGACAATCTCGCCTCGTGCATGTCGTGGAAGACCGCCGCGCTGCACAGCCGGTCCGCAGCTGCGCCGCCCAGCCTCTCCATCAGTGCGAGGATGAACGCTATCACCGCAGTCCTGAACGAATGGTCCGCGACGCTTTCCGGGCGCTTCACGCCCTCGGCCCACCAGCCGCTGCGCGCCACGCGCTTGAGCATGCCTGCCTCGAATACGTATTTCACAGTCCCGTCCATGCAACTTCCTTCGGTCGAACGTTTTTTAACTCTTCGAGCGTATTATCATGCGATGGTCAGGCACCTCAAGGAGGCATTGCGGAAAAAGATGCTCTCCAGGCGAGATGCGCTGCCGAATAGCACAGTCGTATCCCTGAGCGCGGCCATAATGGAGCGGCTTTTCGTCCGGCCGCGCTTCGCCGAGGCGAAGACCGTGGCGTTCTACATCCCGAAAGGCAACGAGGCGGACACCACGCGCATGATAAAGCATGCGCTGGCCGCGGGCAAGGAGGTGCTAGTGCCTGTAACCGGCCACGATATCCATTTCTGCCGCTTCACATCGTTCGAGGAGCTGGAGCCGGACCGGTTCGGCATCCCCGCGCCGAAGATATGCAGCCGGCCGACGCGGGAGCCTGACGTCGTGGTCGTGCCTGGCGTGTCCTTCGGGCTGTGCATGCACCGCCTCGGCTATGGCAAGGGGTATTACGACAGGTATCTGCGCGGCTCGCCCGCCTACCGCATCGGCATCTGCTTCGACTTCCAGATAGTGGAACGGCTGCCGGTGCATGACGATGACGAGCGCATGGACGAGATAGTCACAGAGAAGCGCGTGATTTCCCTGTGAGGGGAATGCTTAAATCGTTTGCCTGAACGTGGTTGCCATGGAAGCGAAGGACGTGGCCGGAATATTCAGCGGCCCCATCAAGTTCGTCGAAGACATCGCAGGGTTCCTGGTCAAGCCCCTCCTGGGCGTCTGGGGCATCATCATATGGCTTGTGGAGACCTGGTGCGAGCTGATAGTCACGGTCCTGTCCATTCTCGGCTGGCTGGCCGCCATCGCCGCGCTCCTGCTCATGGCCATGGGCATGTGGCTTTTCGGCGGCATAGCCCTCGTGGTGGCGCTGTTACTTTTCGCCGGCAGGGATTTCTTCAAGCTGGTGGAATTCTGGCTTTCCGGCAAGGGATACACGACCGCGCCAGCCAAGTTCGTCGGGGACATCGTGGGGACCGCCATCGGGTTCGTCCTGCTCTACGGGCTCCTTTTGGCGATGTACGTCTTCCTCCTCCCCATGGACTGGCTGCTCGCCGCCATAATCGTGTTCGCCTCCATGTCGGTGCTCTCCTCCATCTCGCGCTTCATCAAGAACTTCCTCGCGATGATAAAGGACCAGATGGCCGGGAAGCCGGCCGCACCGGCGCCGGCGCAAAAGGCCTGACGGCGCCAGCCCATGCTCAATATTATAAAATGCGCATGAGATATGCGTGCAGGGTGATGGTATGACCGACCTCCGAAGGACCATAAAATGCTCAAGCTGCGGATATGAAGCGAACGTGAACATAAACAGCGAATTAGAGATGAAGGAGCTCATACTTTCGGGCAAGTGCTCGAGGTGCGGGAGCGCGATGCAGATAAACTACAGCATCGTTGACGCGAACGCGTCATCGTCGCAGTCGTCTTCATCGTCCTCGTCCAGCTCGGCCAGCGACCAGGCGCCCCTCGTCAACATTGACGAGAGCTTGTTCACGCCGGAAATCCCGAGCGATGCCATCCGCGACCTGATGGAAGATTAGCCCGGCAGCACGGCGCTGACGAGCTCGGCAACGCTCCCGAACACGTAGTCAGGGCGCATGCCGTTTTCCCTTATGTCCTCCTTTTTCGACGCTCCGCTCAGGACCAGCGCCGACTTCACGCCGCAGTTCCTCGCGAACGCTATGTCGGTCTCCAGCCTGTCGCCCACGACCATTATCTCCTGCTTCCCCAGGCCGTGCTCCTTCCCTATCAATTCCATCACGTACGGGTTGGGCTTGCCGGTCACGTGCGGCCGTTTCCCCGAGACCTTCTCGATGGCCGCGACCATGCCCCCTGCGCCCGGCAATTCGCCGCCCTCCACCGGGAAAGTCGCGTCGGTGTTGGATGCGAGGAATACTGCGCCCTTCTTCAACGCAAGGCATGCCTTCGCGAGCTTGTCATAGGTGAACCTCCTGTCCAGCCCGACAGCCACCACGCCAGCATTCTCATCGCCTGCCACGGGCACGCCCACGTCCTTCAGTTCGTCGAAAATCCCCTTCTCGCCGACCACGTAGACGCTCTTCCCCCGGTGGTTCTGCGCGATGTAGCGCGCGAGCAGGTACGCGCCGCAATAGACGTCCTCCTTCTTCGCGTGCAATCCCATGCCGCTGAGCTTCGCGGCGACGTCAGCCCTGCTCATGGTCGCGGCGTTGGTCAGGAAAAGCGCCTTCACGCCCTTCCTGCGGAGCGTGTCCAGCGTCTCAGCAGCCCCCGGCAGCGGCGTCCTGCCGCGGTAGAGCGTCCCGTCAAGGTCGAAAATCACAGCCTTTATCATGCTGCGAGTATGGAAGCCAGTGATTTTAATCCTGCCCGCCTGCAATCAGCGTATCGTCGTGGCGATGGTCATGACATCCCTTCTGCTTGGCTGGTCCGTCCCATCCACTATGTGATACCATAATACGACCGTGCCGCTGAACTGCCCGCCCGCCCTGCCTGTGGCGCGGTCAGTGG